>NZ_JBQJIK010000160.1:0-4285 GCF_052078665.1 Inquilinus sp. CA228
GCGAAGCCGCCCCACCCCGACGCATCTGTCACCCATCTATCCGGTCTAAAATGTCACCCATCTATCCGCTGGACACTCGCTGCCCGGTTCGATTGTTCTGGCGTGATCTGACCTAAAATCATCTGGCTCTTCTGGCTCTAAGGATCGGCGTCGTAGCCCAGGATCTCGTCCGGGCTGCGGTGGTCCAGCACCGGCAAGGCGGCCACCCGCTTGCGGATCGCCGCCAACTCCTCGAGCAGCAATGGTGCCTTCTCGGCGGCGACCACCCGCCGAAGCCGATCCTCCAGGGCACGCCGGGTCGCCTCGGCGATCGACTCGCCGGTCCGCCGCGCCAGCTCGCGGGCCAGCGTCTCGGTCTCCGGATCCTTGATGTCGAGAGCCATGGAGGTTCCCAGGTGTCTGCCCAGGTAGAATATACCGAAACAGACAGCCGCTCACCCCGCCGCGAGGTCGGCCTGGCGGCGAAGCTCCGTCGCCAGGGCCGGGTCCAGCGGCAAGGGCGGTTCCAGGCTGTCCGATACGGCGCCGAAGGCCAGGGCTTCCGCCTCGCGCCGGAACTTGGCGATGCCGGTGCAGCGGCCGCTGTCGAGCCAGCCGGCGGCGTGCAGGATGAAATCGGCGCCGCAGGCCATGGCGGCGGCGGTGGCGCGGCTGCCGTCGGACCCGGCCTGGGCGTCGTCCAGCCGGGACGAGGTGACGCCGCCGTCGCCGCGGCCCGGAATGCCGAGCCGCCGGGCCAGCGCCATGGCGCCGAACTGCACCAGATGCAGGGCCGGGTCGCCGAACACCGGCACCATGCGGCTCATCGAGAACGGCATGGCGAAGATGCCCATGATCATCGGCGTGCCGGGGGCCCACAGCTGGGCCAGCGCCAGCCCGGCCAGGACCTCGGCATAGCCCTGGATCAGGGCGCCGGCGGCGGTGACCGGCCCGGTCGCGCCCATCATCATGTAGGAGGTGACCAGGCAGCCCTGCCGGCTCTCGGCCGCCAGGCGCAGGCATTTCAGCGGATTGCCCTTGTAGGACAAAGGCGGGGTCGCGTTGATCAGGTGCAGCAGGTGGCAGCCGGCCGCCTTGCCGTCCAGCGGGCCGATCGCGGCCGTCGCGGCGTCGATCACCTGCCGCATCGCGGCGGGGGACGCGATGGTGCCCATGAACGGCTTGTCCGACAGGGCCAGATGGGCGATCGCCATCTCCAGCGGCCGGGCGGCGTCCGGCACGTCGCCGATGACGCAGAGCATGTGGCCGGTGTTGGCCAGGCCCGGCGCGGCATGGGCCATGGCCATCAGCCGGTGGTAGTCCGCGCGCGTGCCGAAGCCGCCGCTGCCGTCCTCCCGCAGCACGTTCGGCGGCCCGTAGACCGGCGCGAAGACCGGGCGCTCGCCGGCCCCGACGCGGGTGCTGCGGGCCGGGTTGCGGCCGTGCAGCACGAAATGCGCGGGCGCCGTGGCCCGGATGATCCGGCGCAGCCGCGCGCCGTCCAGGCGCACCCGGTCGCCGTCGACCTCGGCCCCGGCCTGCTGCCACAGCGCCAGGGTCTCGGGATCGTCCTCGAAGCGCAGGCCGGTCTCGGCCAGGACGCGGTCGGCGCCGGCCTCGATCCGGTCCAGGGCGGCATCCCCGATCCATCCGCCGATCGCTTCGATCTCAGGCACCGGCGCCTCCGACCGCCATGGCGAAGCGCCGCTCGCTCGGCATCACCGCGGCCAGCAGGGCCGAGCACAGCGCCGCCGCCAGCATCGCCAGATAGATCGCCTGGAACGACCCGGTCGAGACCTTCAGCCAGCCGCCGGCCATGTTGCCGACGATGCCGCCGAAGCCCAGCGCGATGTTGCCGAAGGCGAAGACCAGGGCCGACCGGCCGGCGCCGAAGGCATGGCCGATATAGGCCGGCACCAGCCCGAAGATGGCATAGAAGGCGAGGCCGAAGGCGACCACTGCCAGGTACAGCACCGGCAGGTTGCCGCCGCCGATGGCGGCCTGCAGCAGCAGCACGCAGGATCCGGCCAGGATCAGGTAGGTCAGCACCATCGCCCAGCGCACGGTGATGCGGTCGGCCAGGGCGCCGATGGCGAAGCCGCCGACCATGCCGACGGCGCCGATCACGCTCCAGGCCATCGCCGCCACGTCCTGCGACAGCCCGACCTCGCCCTGCAGGAAGGTCGACAGATAGGTCTGGTACGGCATGCAGGACAGGCCGTTCAGGAACATCATCAGCAGCACCGCCGCGGTCAGCCCCGGCGGCAGCGTCCGCAGCCGGGCGCCGATCGAGGCCCGGGGGGTCTCTGCCGCCGGCCTCGCCTCGGCCGGCCGGCGCAGGCGCAGGAAGCCGGCCAGCGCCAGCACGGCGACGATCGCGCCGGTGGTCGCCCACAGGAAGCGCCAGCCCTCGGTCGCCAGGAAGCCGGTGATCAGCAGGCCGTTGACGAAGACGCCGTAGCTGGTGCCGGACGACATCAGCCCCAGCGCCTTGCCCTGGTGCGACCGCGGCACGATCTCGCTCGACACCTCGACCATCGGCACCCAGATCGCCGCGGCGCAGCCGCCCAGGATGGCCAGCAGCACCCCCATGGCGACGATATCGGTCACCAGGGCCAGCCCGCCCAGGCAGGCGGCGCAGACGGCGATCGACCCCAGGATCATCGGCAGGGCGCCGAAGCGGACGGTCAACAGGCCGCTCAGCAGGGCGCAGACCATGAAGCCGGCCTGGACGCAGCCCGAGATCACGCCCATCGCGTCGTAGGTGAACGGCAGGTCGCGCCGGATGGCCTCGACGATGGCCGGGAACAGGTACATCCCGAAGCCGTAGGTCGAGGCGATGAAGGCGGTGAACAGGACGACCGCCTCGATGCTCCGATTCCGCCCCGCGGAAGACATGGCCGTCCTCCTATCGGCCGGCCGGCAGCTGCGATGGCGATTGCGGCCAGTGCGGCAGGTCGTCGGTGATGGCGTCGTAGCCGCCCTTGTCGGCGGTGAAGGCGGCGACATGGCCGGAGGTGCGGCGGCACTGGCTGCAATGGCAGGCCACGACCGGGCGCAGCGGCCCCGTCACCCGGTAGCGCACCGCGCCGCACAGGCAGCCGCCGGTCTGGTCCGCCATCGCTCGCCTCCATCGCCGAAGTCCAGGGTGCGGCCGCCAGGCCACCGTCATTGTGCCGGACCCGTCCCGCGATGTCGCAGGCGCGCCACCATCCTGTCGCATCCGGTCTTGCCAAGCCTTCGCAGGCTCCCGATATTCGACGGAGCCGTCCGGATCCCCCGGGCGGCGGACGTTCTCAGGGCGGGGTGAAAGTCCCCACCGGCGGTGATGGCATGCCGAATGGCATGCACGAGCCCGCGAGCGCCTGCCGGGTCAACCGGCAGGGTCAGCAGATTCGGTCAGAATCCGAAGCCGACGGTCATAGTCCGGATGAAAGAGAACGGGGACGGCAGGCCGGGCGCGAGTCCTGGTGGTCGGTCCCGTATGCCCTGATTCTGGTCCGTTGCATGAGGATGACCATGAATCAGTCTCTGTCTTCGTCTTCCCGCACCGACGCGCCCCGCATCGCCTTCATCCAGGCGTGCTGGCATCGCGACATCGTCGACCAGTGCAAGACCGCCTTCCTGGCCGAGATCGCCCAGGCCGGCAGCCAGGCCCCCGAGGTCGACCTGTTCGAGGTGCCGGGCGTGTTCGAGATCCCGCTGCACGCCCAGCTGCTGGCCAAGAGCGGCCGCTACGACGCCATCGTCGCCACCGGCTTCATCGTCGATGGCGGCATCTACCGGCACGAATTCGTGTCGACCGCGGTGATCGACGCGCTGATGCGGGTGCAGCTCGACACCGAGGTGCCGGTGCTGTCCGCCGTACTGACGCCGCAGCACTTCCACGAGCACGAGGCCCACACCGCCTTCTTCCGCGAGCATTTCCTGGTCAAGGGCAAGGAGGCGGCGGAAGCCGCGCTCAAGACCATCGCCGCGGTGGCGAAGCTGCGCGGCAAGGGCCTGCGCGCGGCGGCTTAAGCAGCGCGGGCCGTATGGGCCGGGTTCGGCTCGGCGAGCCCAGCCTACGCGGTCAGGCCACCCGGCCGAAGCCGATGCGGGCGACGCCGTAGCGGCGCTCGTCCAGCAGGGCGAGGCCGTCCACCGCCGGCTCGTCGGCCGCGGTCTCGGCCACCACCAGGCAGCCCGGCGCCAGCCAGCCGGCGGCGGCCAGCGCCTTGATCGCCGGGCCGATCAGCCCCTGGCGATAGGGCGGGTCGAGGAACAGCAGAGTCGCCTGCGCCCGCGCCGGCGGCGGCTTCAGTGC
>NZ_JBQJIK010000161.1:0-3150 GCF_052078665.1 Inquilinus sp. CA228
GCCAAGGACATCTGGACCACGCCGGAGTGGGAGCTGCGCGAGAAGCTGGCCGAGGTCCGCTGGGCCGCCACCTGCACCGCGGTCAACCACGCTTATCTGGCGAAGCTGGCGCCGAGCCACGGCGCTGATCACCTTCAGCGACCGCGACGCGGCCGGGCTGTCCGCCCTGGTGCCGGCGGGGCGCATCGTCCGCCTGCCCCCCTTCCTCGACGCCGCCCCCTTCGCCGCGCTTCCCCGCCAACCGGCCGATCCGGCTCGGCTGATCGCCATCGGCATGATGCGGGACGGCGACAAGGAGCGGTCCTATGCCTTGCTCGCGGCCGCCCTGCGGCGCCTCGGCGACCGGCGCTGGACCCTGACCGTGATCGGCGACGGCCCGGCCCGATCCCGGATCGAGCCGCTCTACGACCCGGACCGGACCATGTTCCGCGGCGCGGTGCCGCCCGAATCGCTGCCGGAGGTGCTGGCCGAGGCCGACCTGTTCGTCTGGCCCGCGATCAACGAGGCCTTCGGCATGGCGCTGCTGGAGGCGCAGGCCGCTGGCCTGCCGGCAGTGGCAGGCGCCGCCGGGGGCGATGCCGGCGGCGTGGCCGAGATCCTGCGCCACGGCGAGACCGGGTTGCTGGTGCCGCCGGGCGATGCCGCCGCCTTCGCCGATGCCGTCGCGGCCCTGCTGGACGACCCGGCCCGCCGCCGGGCGATGGGCGAGGCCGCCCGCGCCAATGTCCTGGCCCGGCACGACATCGCCGCCGCCGCCGCGATCCTCGATCGCACCCTGGCGCGAGTCGTCGCCGGGCAGGCCCCGGCATGACCCGCCTCCTCGTCCTGCGCCACGCGCCGACTGACTGGAACGCCGGGCGCCGCATCCAGGGCCGGGCCGACATCCCGCTGTCGGAGGCCGGGCGTGTGGCCGCGGCGCGGTGGCGCCTGCCGGACTGGACCGCCGGCTGGCAGGTGCTGGCCAGTCCGCTGTCCCGGGCGCTGGAGACGGCGCGGCTGCTCGGCCTCGACCCGGTGCCGGAGCCGGCGCTGACCGAGCTGGACTGGGGCGGCTGGGAAGGCCTTCGCCTGTCCGACAGGACCAGCATCGACCCGGCGGAGCTGGCCCGGCGCGAGGCGCTGGGCCTGGATTTCCGCGCCCCGGGCGGCGAGTCCTACCGTGAGCTGCAGGCCCGGCTGGCGCCGCTGCTGCTGCGGCTCGCCGCCGCGGGGCGCGACACCGTGGCGATCTGTCATCGCGGCGTCATCCTGGCGCTCTATGCCTGCGCCGCCGATTGGACCATGATCGGCGATGCGCCGGACGGGCTGCAGTGGGGCTGCGCACACCTGTTCCGGCTGGACGATTCGGGGGCGCCGGTGATCGAGCGGCTGAACATTTTTTTGGCAGCATGAAGGTTCTGTTTCACGTTCAGCATCTGCTCGGCATCGGCCATGTCCGGCGGGCCGCGGCGATCGCCCGCGCGCTGACCGAGGCCGGCTTCGCCGTGACCGTGGCCCAGGGCGGCTTCGCCGTGCCCGGCACCGACTGGGGCGGCGCCGAGTTGGTGAAGCTGCCGCCGGTGCGGTCGGCCGACACCGGCTTCCGCACCCTGCTCGACGCCGAGGACCGGCCGATCGACTCCGGCTGGAAGAAGCGCCGCGCCGCCGACCTGCTGGCCCTGCTGGCCCGGGTGAAGCCCGACATCCTGCTGGTCGAGACCTTCCCCTTCGGCCGCCGCGCCTTCGCCTTCGAGCTGGTGCCGATGCTGGAGATCGCGCGCCGCGCCAGCCCGCGGCCGCTGATCGCCTGCTCGGTCCGCGACATCCTGGTCGACAAGCAGGACCCGGCGAAGGTCGAGGCCATGGCCGACACCGCGCTGGCCCTGTTCGACCTGGTGCTGGTGCATGGCGACCCGGCGGTGATCCCGTTCGAGGCCAGCTTCCCGCCTGCCCCGCGGGTGGCCGGGCTGATCCGCTACACCGGCTATGTCGGCGCGCCCTCGACCCGCGAGGCGCCGCCCGGCGACGGCGTCGACGAGGTGGTCGTCTCGGTCGGCGGCGGCGCGGTCGGCGCCGAGCTGCTGCGCACCGCCCTGGCCGCCCGCGCCCTCTCCGGCCAGAGCCGGACTCGATGGCGGCTGCTGGCCGGGCCGGACCTGACCGCCGGCACCGTCGCGGACCTGACCGCAGCGGCGCCGGAGGGCGTGATCGTCGAGCCGGCACGGCCGGATTTCCCGAGCCTGCTGGCGCGCTGCCGCCTGTCGGTCAGCCAGGCCGGCTACAACACGGTGATGGATGTGATGCGGGCCGGCTGCCGCGCCGTCTTCGTGCCCTTCGCCGCCGCCGGCGAGACCGAGCAGACCCGGCGGGCGGAGCTTTTGGCCGCCCGCGGCCATTGTCTCGTGGTGCCGGAGGCCGGGCTGACGCCGGAGCGGCTGGCCCGGGCGGTGAACGACGCCATGGCCGCACCCCCGCCGCCGCGCGCGGCGCTGGCCCTGGACGGCGCCCGGACCGCGGCGGTCATCCTGCGCGACGCCGCGGAAAGACGGAGCGCCGCGTGAGGAGGATGACGGATCAGGACATCGGGGATGCGGGGCTTGCCGGGCGGCCGCGGGCTGCGGCTATAGTGCCGCTTTCGTCCGGACCGTCCCGATCCATGCCCGCGCCGACCGAGCCCCCTGCCCCGCCCCTCCCCGATTCCTGGACCGAGCTGCGGACCGAGCTGGACCGGTGGGCCGCGTCCGGCCGCCATCCCACCTTCTGGTGGCGCGACGACGATGCGGTGGCGCCGAGCCCGGCGCTGGACCGGCTGCTGGCCCTGGCCGCGCGCCATGGCCGCGGGGTCGCGCGGGCAGTCATCCCCGCGGGGGCCGAGCCGGCGCTGGTCGAACGCCTGGCCGGCACGCCCGCCGTGGTGATCCAGCACGGCTGGGCGCACCGGTCGCATGCGCCGGCCGGCGAGAAGACCGCCGAGCTGGGCGACCATCGCCCGGCGGAGGCCGTCCTGGCCGAGCTGACCGCAGGCCGCGAGCGGCTGGCGGCACTGTTCGGCGCCCGCAACCGCCCGGTGCTGGCGCCGCCCTGGAACCGCCTCGGACCGGTGCTGCGCGCCCGGCTGGGCGAGGCCGGGCTGACGCTGCTGTCCGGCTTCGGCGCCCGCGACGCCGGGAC
>NZ_JBQJIK010000162.1:0-3124 GCF_052078665.1 Inquilinus sp. CA228
GCCGCCGCCGGCCGGGGCGACGGCCCTGGCCGCCGTCGGCCACGCCCAGACCGCCGCCGCGGTGCGCGGCGCGCTGGCGGTGGCGCGCGAGGCGGTGCGCGCCGGCGCACCGGTGCCCGACGCCGAGGGCTTGGCGGCGACCGCGGCGGCGACGCTGGCGGCCGGCGCGCGATCGACCCAGCGGCCGGTGTTCAACCTGACCGGCACGGTGCTGCACACCAATCTCGGCCGCGCCCTGCTGGCCGAGGCGGCGGTGGCGGCGGCGGTCGAGGCCATGCGCAGCCCGGTGTCGCTGGAGTTCGACCTGGCCACCGGCCAGCGCGGCGAGCGCGACGACCATCTGCGGGACCTGCTGCGCGAGCTGACCGGGGCCGAGGACGCCACGGTCGTCAACAACAACGCGGCGGCGGTGCTGCTGGTGCTGAACACGCTGGGCCAGGGGCGCCAGTCGATCATCTCGCGCGGCGAGCTGATCGAGATCGGCGGCGCCTTCCGCATGCCCGACATCATGGCGCGGGCCGGCACGGCGCTGCGCGAGATCGGCACCACCAACCGGACCCATCCGAAGGATTATGCGGCGGCGCTGGGGCCTGACTCCGGGCTGATCCTGAAGGTCCACACCTCGAACTACCGCATCGCCGGCTTCACCGCCGAGGTTGCCGCGGGGGAATTGGCACCGCTCGCCCGGGCGCACGGCATCCCGCTGGTGCACGACCTCGGCTCCGGCACCCTCACCGATCTGGCCGCGATCGGCCTGGCGCATGAGCCGACGGTGCGCGAGGCGGTGGCCGAGGGCGCCGACCTCGTCACCTTCTCCGGCGACAAGCTGCTGGGCGGGCCGCAGGCCGGGTTCATCGTCGGCCGCGCCGACCTGATCGCCGCGATCAACCGCAACCCGATGAAGCGGGCGCTGCGGGTCGACAAGATCCGGCTGGCGGCGCTCGAGGCGACGCTGCGGCTGTACCGCGACCCGGCCCGGCTGGCCGAGCGCCTGCCGACCCTGCGCCTGCTGGCCCGCAAGGCCGGCGAGATCGAGGCGCAGGCCCGCCGGATCCTGCCGGCGATGGAGCAGGCCCTGGCCGGCCGCGCCGCGGTCGAGGTCCGGGCCTGCGCCAGCCAGATCGGCTCCGGCGCCCTGCCGCTGGAGACCCTGCCGAGCGCCGCCCTGGCGCTGACCCCGCCGGACGACAGCGGCCGGGCGCTGAACGCCCTGGCCGCCGCGCTGCGCGGGCTGCCGGTGCCGGTGATCGGGCGCATCGCCGATGGCGCGCTGCTGCTGGACCTGCGCTGCCTGGAGGACGAGGCCGGATTCCTGACCTCCCTCGCCGCGCTCGCGCCTGGAGCGAGCGATGAGCTGGTTTGACCGCCTTCGGGCCGGCCGGACGCCCCCCTCGCCCAGCGTCACCGAGCAGCTGGCCGCCGCTTCGGCCGCGGCGCGCGGCGGCGACCATGCGGCGGCGCTCGCGATCTGGGGGCCGCTCGCCCGCGAGGGCGTGACCCGGGCCCAGAGCAATGTCGGCGCCTGCTTCGCCGAGGGGCTGGGGGTCGAACGCGACCTCGCCCTCGCCGTGCGTTGGCTGAGCCTGGCGGCGGAGGCCGGCGACCCGATCGGCCAGCGCAACCTGGCGACGCTGCATTTCCGCGGCGAGGGCGTGGCGCGGGACGACGGCCGGGCCGCCGCCTTGTATCGCGCCGCCGCCGAGCAGGGCGACGCCGCGGCGCAGGACATGCTGAGCTGGATGCTGGTGGAGGACGGCGCCCTGTTCGATCCGGCCGAGGCGCGGCTGTGGGCACAGCGCGCCGCCGAGCAGGGCGTCGCCGCGGCGATGACGCGGCTGGGCATGCTGCATCACAACGCGCTCGGCGTGGCCCGCGACCCGGCCGAGGCGGTGCGCTGGTGGTGCCTGGCCGCCGGTCGCGGTGAACCCGATGCGCAGGCCATGCTCGGCGCCGCTTATCACCTGGGAACCGGCGTGGCGAAGGATCCGGTCCAGGCCCTGGCCTGGCTGATGCGGGGCACCGCCGGCGGCAGCGCGCTGGCCGAGGCCCTGGCCCGCCGCCCGCTGCCGGAGGCGACGCCGTGATCATCGGCACCGCCGGCCATATCGACCACGGCAAGACCGCGCTGGTGCGGGCGCTGACTGGCGTCGACACCGACCGGCTGAAGGAGGAGAAGGCCCGCGGCATCACCATCGACCTCGGCTTCGCCTACCAGCCGATTCCGGGGGGCGAGGTGCTGGGCTTCATCGACGTGCCCGGCCATGAGCGGCTGGTGCACACCATGCTGGCCGGCGCCTCCGGCATCGATTTCGCGCTGCTGGCGGTGGCCGCCGATGACGGCGTGATGCCGCAGACGCGCGAGCATCTGGCGATCATCGACCTGCTCGGCATCTCCCGCGGCGTGGTCGCCCTGACCAAGGCCGACCTGGCCGACGCCGACCGGCGCGCCGCGGTGGTGGCGGAGATCCGCGCCGTGCTGGCCGGCACGGCGCTGGCCGGGGCCGACATCCTGCCGGTCTCGGCCGTCACCGGCGAAGGCATCGAAGATCTGGGCGACAGGCTGGCGCGGGAGGCCGCGGAGTTCGCCGGCCGCGAGGCGGCGGGCCGGTTCCGGCTAGCGGTCGACCGGTCCTTCACCCTGCACGGCGCCGGCACCGTGGTCACCGGCACGGTGCTGTCGGGATCGGTCGCGGTCGGGGACCAACTGATGGCCAGCCCGTCCGGCCTGGCGGTGCGGGTGCGCTCAATCCACGCGCAGAACCGCCCGGCCGAGCGCGGCCGCGCCGGCGAGCGCTGCGCCCTGAACCTAGCGGGCGAGCGGGTGACGCGCGAGGCCTTCGCCCGCGGCGATGTCGTGCTCGACCCCGCCTTGCATGCCCCGACCGAGCGCGTCGACGCGACGCTGCGGGTGCTGCCGGGCGAGCGCCGGCCGATCGGGCAGTGGTTCCCGGTGCGCTTCCACACCGCCGCGGCGGAGGCCGGGGCGCGGATCGTGCTGCTGGGCGACGAGCCGATCCCGCCGGGCGGCGAGGCCTTCGTCCAGCTGGTGCTGGACGGGCCGGTCGCCGCCGCGGCGGGGGACCGCTTCGTCGTCCGCGACACCTCGGCCCAGCGCACCATCGGC
>NZ_JBQJIK010000163.1:0-3100 GCF_052078665.1 Inquilinus sp. CA228
CTTCCTTCAGACCCCGCCTCACGGCGACGCCCTTGCGCTTCGCTAGTCCTTCACCGCCATCAGGCTGGACAGAGGACTTCCACCTCCAAGCTGTCGATCATGCTCGGCACACCGTAGGTTGGGTTCGTTTTACGAACCCAACAATGGCTCCGGCCGCGGGATGTTGGGTTCGCGTCGCGAACCCAACCTACGTCGCTCCTAACCGGCCTTGGTCCGCCGCTTGGTCGCCGCTTTCAGCGATTCCAGCACGTCGTCCGCACTGAACCCCTTCGAGGGGTCGGCTTTCATATCGTCATAGGCGGCCGCCACTTCGGTGCGCAGCCATGTCTCCAACGTCCGGTCGCGCACCAACTGCGCCTCCGCTCATGCTCGACGGGATCGAGAACGCTATCACAGACCAAACGATGGCATGGTCAGATGCTGTCCGCCGCCTCGCCCTCCTTCCCCGCCGGCACGGCCAACCCCGGGTCGAAGCGGAGCAGGGCGTCGACGATGGCGTCGATCCGCGGGTCGGCCGGGTCGCGCGGATGCGGCAGCTCGATGCCCCGCTGCAGCGACACCCGCCCAACCCCCTCGGCCAGCACCACCACCCGGTCGGCCAGGGTCACCGCCTCGCGCAAATCGTGGGTGACCAGCAGCACGGTCGGCCGGTGCCGGCGCCAGTATTCCGCCAGCAGGGCCCGCATCCGGCCGGCCAAAGCGTGGTCGAGCGAGACCAGCGGCTCGTCCAGCAGCAGCAAATCGGGTTCGACCAAGAGGGCCCGGGCCAAAGCCGCGCGGCGCTGCATGCCGCCGGAGAGCTGGCCGGGCCAGGCGTCCTCGCGGCCTTCCAGCTCGACCGCCGCCAGCAGGTCCCGGGCCTCGGGCTCGGCGGCGCGGCCGGCGACCAGCAGCAGATTGTCGAGCAGGCCGAGCCAGGGCACCAGCCGCGGGTCCTGGAACACCGCGGCGCGGCGGCGCGGCGGCCCGTCCGGCCAGTCGATCCGGCCCTGATAGCCGGAATCGAGCCCGCCGATGATGCGCAGCAGCGTGGTCTTGCCGCGGCCGGAGGGGCCGGCCAGGGCCACGAACTCGCCGGCCCCGATCGACAGATCGACGCCGTCCAGCACATCGCGCGGCACCGGCGCGGCGAAGCGCCGGCGGATGCCCTGCAGTGCCAGGCCGATCACGGCGACCGCCAGCGGCCGGCGGCGCGGTCCAGCGGCTGCAGCAGGAAGGCTTCGATCGCCAGGATCACGGCGATGAACACCAGCGTGTAGGCGAGGATCCCGGCAATGTCGAAGAAGTTGAAGAAGCTGCGGATCTGAAAGCCGACGCCGTCCGGCCGGCCCAGCAGCTCGACCACCAGCACGATCTTCCAGGTCAAGGCGAGGCCGGAGCGGGCGGCCGCCATCAGGCTGGGCGCCAGCTGCGGCAGCACGATCCGGCGCAGCACCCGGCCGCGCGGCACGTCGAACAGTTGCGCCATCTCCATCAGCGGGCGGTCGAGGGCCCGGGCGCCCTCGCGGGTGATCGCCACCACCAGCGGCGCCTTGTTGACCGCGACCGCGATCACCGCCGCCCATTCGTTCAGCCCGAACCAGACGTAGCAGAGCACGATCGTGACCAGCGCCGGCATGTTCAGCGCGATCACCAGCCAGCCGTCGAACAGCTCGTCCAGCAGCCGGCTGCGGCCGAGGGCGATGCCGATGGCGGTGCCGAGCAACATGGCGGCGGCGAAGGCGGCCAGCACCCGCGCCAGGGTGATGGCGACGTTGCGCAGCAGGTCGCCCGCGACCAGGTGCTGCCAGGCGGAGGCCGCGACCTCGGCCGGCGGCGGCAGCACGGCGCTGTCGGCCAACAGGGCGGCGACCTGCCAGATCGCGGCCAGGGTGGCGAGGGAGAGCAGCCAGCGCCAACGCCGCAGGCTTGGCGCCGTCGCCGCCGCTGCCCCGGCGTCAACCGCCATAGCCGGGCCAGAAGGTGCCGGGCGGCAGCGCCGTCAACCCGCCGACCGCGGCCGGGGTGATGCCGGCCATCAGGCGCAGCGCGGCGGCGGCAGCCGTCGCGTCGGCGGGGCTAGGGGGCGCCGGGATGCCGGCGCGGTAGCCGTCGCGCAGGGCGGCGAAGACAGTATCGTCCTCGGCCTGCATCTCGGGTTTGAGCCGCTGCCACAGCGCATCGTCGGTCTTCATCGCTGCCTTGGCGGCGAAGGAGGCGTCGAGGAAGCCGCGCGCGAGATCCGGGTTCTGCGCCGCCCAGCCATCGCGGAACACCCAGCCGAGCAGCGGCGGCGGGCGGTCGAGCCCGAGCTCCGGCAGGATCTTGCCGATCTCCACCACCGGCCGGAAGCCCTTCGCGGCCAGCCGGGCGGCGAACTGCCAGAAATTGAGCACGGCGTCGAGGTCGCCACGCAGCGCCAGCTGGTTCAGCAGCGGCGGCGCCGCGAAGTTGACGGTGGCGGCGCGCGGCAGGTCGATGCCGGCCTTGCGGGCATAGGCCTGGATCAGCACCCAGCTCTTGTCGTCCTCGCCGCCGGCGACGCCCAGGCGCTTGCCGGGCAGGTGCTGGATGGTGCGGATGCCGGTCTTGGGGTCGGCCATCAGCGCGCCGACGGTCAGCGAGAATGGCACGAAGGTGGCGTCGCGCCCGGCCTCGCGCTGCCGCGCCACCCAGATCCAGTCGGTGACGATCAGGTCGACCGCGCCGGACTGGAAGGCGACGGCGGTGGCGTCCTTGTCGGCCAGCACCAGCGGCTCGAGCGTGAAGCCGTGGCGGCGGTCGAGCCCGTCGCCGATCACCGCCAGCTCCCAGTTCACGGTGCCGAACTGCAGCGTGCCGACGCGCACCCGCGGCAGGTCCTGGGCACTGAGGACAGCCGGCGCGGCCAGCAGCGCGCCCCCGATGAGGAAACCGCGGCGGCCGATCAGGGGTGACTGGGAAGACATTGCGAGGAAGACCCGTTTCCACCGTTGTCATGCCCGGGCTTGGCCCGGCATCCAGAGACTGTCGACACCCTCCGGATTGCCGGGTCAAGCCCGGCAATGACAGGAAAAGAAGGATGGCCCTGTTACCGGTTCAGCACGCCGGCGTGGTGACGGATGTGGTCGGCGATGAAGGT
>NZ_JBQJIK010000164.1:0-3034 GCF_052078665.1 Inquilinus sp. CA228
CTGGTCCGCGTCAACCTGATGCAGCGCAGGCGCATCGACCGCTTGCTCCAACCCGAGCCTAGCCCTGCCTCCAATCCAGACCAATTGGTCCTCCAATGGGCCTGAAACTAAACCGGACACCCGTGGGCTTGACCCGGGCATCCAGAAGGTGTCGACGCTCTCTGGATTGTCGGGTCAAGCCCGGCAATGACAGGTATAGGAAAGGCCGCTGCGGTCAGATCGCCGCGGTGACCTGGATCTCGACCCGGTATTCCGGGCCAGCCAGCTTGCTTTCGACCGTGGCGCGGGCCGGGGTGTTGCCTGGCGAGACCCACTTGTCCCAGGCCGCGTTCATCGCCGCGAAATCGGCGATGTCGGCCAGCCAGATATTGGCGGTCAGCAGCTTGGTCTTGTCGGTGCCGGCCTCGGCCAGGATCCCGTCGATCGCGGCCAGGATCTGCCGGGTCTGGTCGGTCACGTCCGTCGTCGGGATCTCGGCCACCTGGCCGGCCAGGAACACGCGGTCGCCATGGATGACGGCCGCGCTCATGCGCGGGCCGACGCCGATGCGCTTGATGGTCATGGAATCCTCTTTCTGCTTCGGGTGGGATCAGGGCTCGAGCCTGGCCAGCAGCCGGGCCCGGGTGGGTTCGTCGACGAAGGCGGCCTGCAGCGCGGTGCGGGTGACCTGCCGCAGCGCCGCCTCGTCGAGGCCGAAATGCCGCTCCGCCACGTCGTATTCGCGGCCGATGGTGGTGGCGAAATAGGGCGGGTCGTCGCTGTTCAGCGTCACCTTCACCCCGGCCTCCATCAGCTGGCGCAGCGGATGGGCACGATAGTCGGGATAGACCTTGGTGGCGACGTTGCTGGTCGGGCAGACCTCCAGCACCATGCCGCGATCGGCCAGCTCGCGCACCAGGGTCGGGTCCTCGATCGAGCGCACGCCGTGGCCGATGCGGGCCACCGGCAGGCGCAGCGCCGCCCACACGCTTTCCGGCCCCGCCGCCTCGCCGGCATGGACGTTGCAGGCCAGGCCGGCCTCCTCATGGGCGATGCGGAAGGCCTGGGCGAACAGGCGCGGCGGGAAGCCGGCCTCGTCGCCGCCCATGCCGAAGCCGGTGACCAGCGGATGCGGGTGCTTCGCCGCCAGCTTCGCCACCTCGACTCCGCGCTCGGTCCCGAGATGGCGGACGCAGGTGACGATGATGCGGGATTCGATGCCGGTCTCGGCCCGCGCATCCTCGATGCCCCGGACGATGCCGTCGAGATGGCCCTGATACGACAGGCCGGCCGCAGCGGCATGGTCGGGCGAGGACATCAGCTCGACATAGATCGCGCCCTCGGCGGCGCAGGCCCTCAGGTATTCGTAGGTGACATCGCGATAATCCTGCTCGGTTTTGATCACCGTGCTGGCGACGTCGTAGACCTTGAGGAAATGCAGGAAGGTGGTCCAGGCGAACTCGCCCTGGGCGTTGAACAGCTCCGCCGGCAGGGTCATGCCATGCCGGTCGGCCAGGCGGCGGACCAGGTCCGGGCTGGCCGCGCCCTCCAGATGCAGGTGAAGCTCCACCTTCGGCAGCATCGCAACCTCCGTCATGATGCCGACACCCCGCTCTCGCCGGCCGGGTCGGTCGCCCCCGCGGGCGGCGAGACCGGCGACCGGGTCCGCGTCTCGCGGTGCAGGATGTACAGGCCGCTGGCGACGACCACCGCCGAGCCGACCCAGATCCACAGATCGGGCACGTCGCCCCACAGCATGAAGCCCAGCCCGACGCCCCAGATCATGCCGGTGTATTCGAACGGCACCACGATCGACGGCGTGGCCACGCGATAGGCCTGCGCCATCATGATCGCGCCGATGCCGCCGAGCAGGCCGAGCACGGCGAGCAGTCCGGCGTCCTTCCAGGTCGGGGTGACCCAGACGAAGGGCATCTGCACCCCGGCGACGGCGACGATGACGATGGTGGCGTAGAAGATCATCGAGGCGTTGGTCTCGGTGCGGCTGTAGAGGCGCATCAGCACCATCGACAGGGCATAGGCCGCGGTGGCCAGCAGCGCGATCGCGCCGCCGCTGCCGAAGCTGCTGCCCTCGCCGCCCGGCCGGATCATGATCATCACCCCGGCGAAGCCGACCAGCACGGCCAGCCAGCGCTTGAGGCCGACCCTCTCGCCCAGGATCGGCACCGACATCGCGGTGATGAACATCGGCGCGGCGAAGCCGATGGCATAGGCGTCGGCCAAGGGCATCACCGCGAAGGCCCAGAAGAAGCCGAAGGTGCCGACGACGCCGACCAGGCCGCGCATCAGATGCACCCCGACCCGGCGGGTCCGCAGCGCCTTCAGCCCCGGCGGCCGATACAGCATCACCAGGGTCGGGATCAGCCCGATCGAGGCGCGGAAGAACACGATCTGGGCGATCGGATAGTCGGCCGACAGCCATTTGATCATGGCGTCCATGATGCACAGGAGGAAGATGCCGCCGGTGTAGAGCGCGATGCCCTGCGCCGCAGACTGCTTCGCCTGCGGCGGCGCGGTCGCGGCCTGTGTGTCCATGCTCAGGCGATCCGCTCGGCGACCAGCGCCGGCTGGGCCGGCGCGGTGTCGGCCACGGTGACGGCGGCGCGGATCGCGGCTTCGGCCGCGGCGGCCGAGGCTTCGTCGCGGGCGTGCAGCAGGGCCAGCGGCCGGCCCTTCGGGCCGACGGCCTCGCCGATGGCGGCAATCCCGGTCAGGCCGACGGCGTGGTCGACGCCGTCCTCCGGCCGGGTGCGCCCGCCGCCCAGCGCGACGACGGCGACGCCGATCGCCCGGGCGTCGACCGCGGCGACGACGCCGTCGCGCTCCGCCGCGATCGGCCGCACCACCGGCGCCGCCGGCAGGTGGTCCTTCTCCAGGATGTCGGCCGGGCCGCCCAGGTCGCGGACCATGCGGGCGAAGCGCTCCGCCGCGGCGCCGCTGGCGAGCGCATGCTCGACCATGACCCGGCCGGCCTCGGCATCGGCGGCCAGGCCGCCGATCACCAGCAGCACGGCGGTCAGCCGGGCCGGCACCTCCC
>NZ_JBQJIK010000165.1:0-3005 GCF_052078665.1 Inquilinus sp. CA228
CCGTCGAACCATTGTTGGGTTCGCGTGCCGCGAACACAACCTACGAAGCCATCACCACCCCGCCCGCCTTCCATTCTCCCCCTTACCCTTGCGGGAGGGGGCCAGGGGGAGGGGTCTGCGCGCGGCCGCGCGCCTGTGGCCAGCCCGGGCTCAGCCCTGCCCGACCGGCACCAGCGCCGCGACCTCGTCCCGGCCCTCGGCGCCCAGCCCCTCGGCCACGCCGGCGCGGTCGGCGGCGGGGCGGTTCTGGCTCATCTTCCACTTGCCCTCCAGCCGCGCGATCGGCAGGGCGAAGCCGACGATGCCCTTGAGCTGGCCGCGAATGAAATCCGGCGGCGCGTCGGCCACCGCCCAGGGCGCGGCCCGGCCGCCCTCGTGCCGCCGGGTCAGGCGGGTCACCAGGTCGAGCAGCCGGTCGGCATCGTCGAACATCTCCAGCGGTCCGCGGGCGTGGATGGCGACGTAGTTCCAGGTCGGCACCACCTTGCCGGTCTGGCGCTTGGTCTCGTACCAGGACGGGGTGATGTAGGCCTCGGGCCCCTGGAAGATCGCCAGCGCCTCCACCCCCGCCACGCCGCCGGCGGCGTGCCGGTTGGCCTTGGCGAGATGGCCGTACAGCGTGCCGTTCGGCCCGGCCTCCGGGTCCAGCAGCATCGGCACATGGCTGGCGACCAGGCCGTCGGCGCCGAGGCTGACCAGCGTGGCCAGGCCGGCCTCGCGGATGGCGGCGTGCAGAATCTCGATCCGGTCTTCCCGGAAGGCGGGCGGGACATACATGGCAGTGCCTGGGCAGCAAGGTGGTGCTGGACAGATGGCGATGAATCGGACTGGCCGCCAGGACCAATCGACCCAAAACAGCCAGTCCAATTCCACTCGGCGCAGCGGCGGCATGCGCCCTCGGCAGGGCCGCGCGCTTCCGCCGTGCCGGCCGTTGCTGCTATATCCCGCCTCAGCCTTCCTCCCCCGCCCCGCATCTGGACCACGCCGATGATCCCCCGCTACAGCCGCCCCGAGATGACCCGGATCTGGGAGCCGGAGAACAAGTACCGGATCTGGCTGGACATCGAAGTCGCGGCGCTGGAGGCGATGGCGCAGCTCGGCATCGTGCCGGAGACGGCGGTCAAGGCGGTGCGCGAGCGCGGCAACTTCAACGTCGAGCGGATCGACGAGATCGAGCGCGAGACCCGGCACGACGTCATCGCCTTCCTGACCAACCTGGCCGAATATGTCGGGCCCGAGGCGCGCTTCGTGCACCAGGGCATGACCTCGTCCGACGTGCTGGACACCACCCTGGCGATCCAGCTGACCCAGGCGATCGACCTGCTGCTGGCCGATGTCGACGGGCTCTTGGCGGCGCTGAAGCGGCGGGCCGAGGAGCACCGGCACACCCTGACCGTCGGCCGCAGCCACGGCATCCATGCCGAGCCGACCACCTTCGGCCTGAAGCTGGCCGGCCATTGGGCCGCCTTCCGCCGCAACCGCGACCGGCTGGTGCAGGCCCGGCGCGAGATCGCCACCTGCGCCATCTCCGGCCCGGTCGGCACCTTCGCCTCGGTCGACCCCTTCGTCGAGCGCTATGTCGCCGACAAGCTGGGCCTCCAGGTCGAGCCGGTGTCGACCCAGGTGATCCCGCGCGACCGCCACGCCATGGTGTTCTCGGTGTTCGGCGTCGTCGCCTCGTCGATCGAGCACCTCGCCATCGAGATCCGGCACCTGCAGCGCACCGAGGTGCGCGAGGCGGAGGAGTTCTTCCACCCGGGCCAGAAGGGCTCGTCGGCGATGCCGCACAAGCGCAACCCGGTGCTGACCGAGAACCTGACCGGCCTGGCCCGGCTGGTGCGCGCCGCGGTGGTGCCGGCGATGGAGAATGTGGCGCTGTGGCACGAGCGCGACATCAGCCATTCCTCGGTCGAGCGGATGCTGGCCCCCGACGCCACCGTCACCCTCGACTTCGCCCTGTCGCGCCTGACCGGCGTGGTCGACAAGCTGCTGATCTATCCCGAACGGATGAAGGCCAACCTGGAATCACTCGGCGGGCTGGTGTTCTCGCAGCGCGTGCTGCTGGCCCTGACCCAGGCCGGAATCAGCCGCGAGGACGCCTACACCCTGGTCCAGCGCAACGCCATGCAGGTCTGGCACGAGGGCGGCAGCTTCCTCGACCGCCTGGCCGCCGACCCGGAGGTCACGATCCCGCGCGAGACCCTGGCCCACGCCTTCAGCTACGACTTCTACACCAAGCACGTCGACGACATCTTCGCCCGCGTCTTCGCCGAGGCCTGACACCGCTCGGGAGGCGGCACGATGGACAAAAGCAAGCTTTCGGCCGCCAGCATCGCGGCCCAGGCGCTGGGCTGGATCGACCCGGTGACCAAGGCGGTCACCCCGGCGATCCACCCCTCCACCACCTATATCCGCGACCCGGACAACCAGTACCGGTCCGGCCGGATCTACGCCCGGGACAACAACCCGAGCTACGACCAGGCCGAGGCGGTGCTGGCGGCGCTGGAGGGGGCGGAAGGCGCCGCCGTCTTCGCCTCCGGAATGGCGGCAGCGACCGCGGTGTTCCTGGCGCTGGCGCCGGGCGACCATGTGCTGGCGCCGAAGGTGATGTACTGGTCGCTGCGCAACTGGCTGATGACCGAGGCCACCCGCTGGGGGCTGAAGGTCGAGCTGGTCGACACGCATGACCTCGACGCCGTCCGCGCCGCGCTGCGCCCGGGCGAGACGAAGCTGGTGTGGCTGGAGACGCCGGCCAACCCGCTCTGGACCGTCACCGACATCGCCGCGGTGGCCGAGGCGGCGCATGCCGCAGGCGCCAGGGTGGCGGTCGATTCCACCGTGGCGACGCCGGTGCTGACCCGGCCGCTGGCGCTGGGCGCCGACCTGGTGATGCATTCGGCGACCAAATACCTGAACGGCCATTCCGACGTCATCGCCGGGGCGCTGGCCACCGCCCGCGACGACGAGACCAGGCAGCGGATCAAGCGCATCCGGGCCGAGCACGG
>NZ_JBQJIK010000166.1:0-2910 GCF_052078665.1 Inquilinus sp. CA228
CGCTGGAAAGCGTGGACCAGCGGGTCGACCGCGTATTGCAGGGCGGTGCGGGTGCCGGTCTGGATCGAGGCCTCGGCCGGCATGCCGGCGGACAGGTTGACCTGCGGCGCCACCTGCTTCAGCAGGGTCGGGTCGACCTCGATCTTGGCCAGGAAGTAGGAGTGCCGGGTCTGCTCGTCCTGGGTGCTGTCGGCGGCGACATAGATCACCGTGCCGTCGATCCGCGGCATGTTGCGTTGATGGTAGGCGGTGAAGCGGATCAGCGCCGACTGCCCCTCGCGCACCGTGTCGATGTCGTTCGGCTGCACCTGCACGTCGATCACCAGCCTCTCGTTCTGCGGCACCAGCTCCAGGATCGGGGCGCCCGGCTGAATCACGCCGCCGAGCGTGTGGTACTTCAGGTTCACCACGATGCCGTCGACCGGCGCCAGGATGCGGGTGCGGCCGACCACGTCGCCGGCGGACCGCATCTTCTCCTCCAGCTGGGCCAACTCCTTCTGGGTGCTGGAACGCTCCTCGGCGATCTTGTCGCGGAAGTCGCTTTCCAGCGCCAGCATCCGCATCTGGCTTTCGCCGGCGGTCTGCTCGGCCTTGGCGATGGACGAGACGTTGGAGGCGTTCACGCCCACGATCCGGGCCTGTTCGCGCTGCAGCGCCAGCAGCCGCTGCCTGCGCTCCAGCCCCTTGGCGACCAGCGGGGCGACGCCGTCGATCTCCTGCTGGATCAGGTCCAGCTGGGTCTGGCCGGAGGTGATCTGGGCGCGCAGCCCCTCGATGTCGGAGCGGCTCTGCTCGACCCGCTGCTCCAGCACCGATTTCTGGCCCAGGATCGATTCACGGCGGGAGACGAACTGCTCCTGCTGCGCCCGCACCAGGGCCGCGGCGACCGGGTTCTTCGCCGCCTCGTCCAACACCTCCTGCGGCATGGCCATCGACGCCGCGCCGGTCTGCTCGGCCTCGAGCCGGGTCAGCGCCGCGATGTCGGCGAGGCGCTGGATGCGCACCGAATCATAGGTCGCCAGGTCGCGCGTCGAATCCAGCACCAGCAGCGGGTCGCCGACCCTGACCGCGGTGCCATCCTTGACCAGCAGCTCGCGGATGATGCCGCCTTCCAGGTGCTGCACCGTGCGCTTGTTGCCCGCGGGGCTGACCACGCCGTTGGCGATCGCGGCGCTGGCCAGCGGGGAGACGGCGGCCCAGGCGCCGAAGCCGAAGACGAAGACGCCGATCACGACGCCGCCGATCAGGCTCAGGCGGTTCAGGCCGTACGCGTTGTGCTTCAGCGTCGCTGCCGTGTCATCCAGCGGAGCGGGCAGGCGGGGGCTGCTGAGGACGGCCGGCGGCAGTGGCTGTCCAGGCTCCTGAGGGGTAAGCGACATTTTCCGAACTTCCCTTTGGCGCCGGCGTGGTCTCGGCGGCACGTGGTCCAGCGATGCGGGCCAGAACCTCGGCCCGCGGTCCAAGCAAGGCGATCTCGCCGTCGCGCATCACCAGGAGGCGGTCGGCCTCGGCCAGGATCTGCGGGCGGTGGGCGACGATGATCACGGTCGTGCCCCGGGCCTTCAGCCCGGCGATCGTGCCCATCAGCGCCGCCTCGCCATCGGCGTCGAGATTGGAGTTGGGCTCGTCCAGCACCACCAGCCTGGGCTGGCCGAACACGGCGCGGGCCAGGCCGACGCGCTGGCGCTGGCCGCCCGACAGCGGCACCCCGCCGTCGCCGATCGGCGTGTCGTAGCCCTGCGGCAGCCGCACGATCATGTCGTGCACGCCGGCCAGCTGCGCCGCCGCCACCACCTGGTCGGAGTCGACCTGGCCCATGCGGGCGATGTTCTCGGCCACCGTGCCGGGGAAGATGTCGACCACCTGCGGCAGGTAGCCGAGATATGGCCCCAGCGTCTCCGGCGACCATTGCGCCACGTCGGCGCCGTCCAGGCGCACCGCGCCGTCGCTCGCCGGATAGATGCCGACCAGCAGGCGGCACAGCGTGCTCTTGCCCGAGGCGGAAGGCCCGACCATGCCCAGCACCTCGCCGGCCGCGATCTCGAAGCTGACGCGCTTGATGATCGGGGCCTTGGACTGCGGCGCCACGAACACCAGCTTGTCGATCTGCACCTTGCCGGACGGCGCCGGCAGGGTCAGCCCGTCGCGGCGCTTCGGCAGGGCGGACAGGATCTTCTCGATCGAGTCATAGGATTGGCGGGCGCTGATGAACTGGCGCCAGGAGCTGATCGCCTGTTCGACCGGGGCCAGCGCGCGGGACAGGATCATCGACCCGGCGATCATGCCGCCCGAGGTCAGCTCGCCCTTCAGCAGCAGATAGGCGCCGACGCCCATCACCAGGCTCTGCACGAAGATACGGACGAATTTCGAGGAGCCGCCGATGATCGACGACAGGTCGGCGCCCTTCTCCTGGCCCTGCAGCGCCGCCTCCTGGTCCTTCCGCCAGCGGGTCAGCAGCGCCGGCAGCATGCCCATGGCGCGCACCGTCTCGGCGCTGCGGATGGCGCCCTCGGCCTGGCGCTGGGCGGTGACCTGCAGCTTGTTGGCCTCGGTGGTCGGGCCGCGCAGCATCTTCTCATTGGCCAGCGCCAGCCCGAACAGGACCAGGGCGGAGAGCAGCGCGGTGACGCCGAGCAGCCAGTGCAGCATGAACATGACGATGATGAAGACCGGCGCCCAGGGGGCGTCGAACAGCGGCGCGATCGACGGGCCGCCGATGAAGGCGCGGATCTGCGACAGGTCGCGCAGCGCCTGGCCGCCCACCGGCGCGCCCAGCACGGCGCCGTTCACCCCGGTCTCGACCAGCGTGCCGGCGAGCTGGCGCTCGAACCGGGTGCCGATCCGGGCCAGCAGGGCCGAGCGCAGACCGTCGAGCCAGCCCAGGATGATGAAGGCGAAGCCGGCGACCAG
>NZ_JBQJIK010000167.1:0-2868 GCF_052078665.1 Inquilinus sp. CA228
GGCTTGACCCGGGCATCCAGAGGATCTCGACATCTTCTGGATGCCCGGGTCAAGCCCGGCAATGACAGATTATAATGATATGACATCAAGTTAATAAATTTGTGTATTCTATTGAAATGAGGATGATCTAAATGTCGGTGGAAGTCGTTGTGTCTCTGATAATGTCGATATTTTCTTTGTCTATTTCGGGCGTAACGGCGTGGCTGACGCTGTTTCGGCGTGGGCGCCTCGCCATGACAAAGCCGAGCCTCGCATTCTTTGGCTTCGATGCGGTTCCGAAGCCGACCGCGAAAATTTTTCTTCGAACCCTTCTATACAGCACGGCGGTTCGCGGCCAGGTAATAGAGGCAATGTTTGCCAAGCTGCAGCATGAGGGAAGCGAACAGGTTTTCAGCTTCTGGGGATATGGTGAGACCAATCAGCTTGCGCCCGGCAGCGGGCTATATGTCGGGCAGACCGGTATCGCCGCAAATCACCACTTTATTCTATCAGTGCATCAACCAGACTATGAGTTTATTCCTGGTGATTACTCAATCGAGGTGTTTTCTCGATTGGTCGGAAGAGAGAGCCCTATCCGATTGATCAAGTTTGAGTTGTCACTATCAAGAGAGCATGCGGACATTCTGGCCCGACATGGTGGCGTTCTGTTTGAGCTGAATCCAGACGGCGGCGGATATCTCGGGCATGTCTCAGAGCGCGGGTGACGCGCTCCGCGATCGTGGTGGTCATGGATCCTCCCTTCGTCCTTTGGTCGCTTGATCCGGCCATCTGCGGTGCGCCGGACTTGCCGCGGCCGCGCCCTCGCGTATGGTCGGACATTCCGTCGGCCGCGCGCTTCCACGCGGCGGGCGGCTGACTTGAACGGAAGCCAATCTTGTTTCATATGAAACGAATGTCAAGCGGGCGGGGAGGCCGGCGATGCGGGACCAGGCGGTGCGGGCGGAGTTCGATCTCGAGGCGTTCCTGCCCTATGAGCTGTCGGTGGTCAGCAACCGGGTCAGCCGCACCTTCGCCCGGCGCTATGCCGATGCCTTCGGGCTCAGCATCCCGGAATGGCGGGTGATGGCGATGGTCGGCCGTTACGCGCCCTTGTCGTCGAACCAGATCTGCGAGCGCACGGCGATGGACAAGGCCAAGGTCAGCCGGGCGGTCAGCCGGCTGATCGCGGCCGGCTATCTCAGCCGCGGCACCCACCCGGCCGACCAGCGGCTGATCCAGCTCGACTTCACCGCCGCCGGCCGCCGGGTCTATGACGCCATCGTGCCGCTGGCGCAGGAGATCGAGGCCGAGCTGATGGCCGCCTTCGAACTGGGCGAGCGCGAGGTGCTGCGCCGCCTGCTGCGCAAGCTCGACGCCCGCGTCTCCAGCCTCGGCACGCCGGCGGATGCGGCCGGGGAGGATTAGGTCACGGGTGCAGCGACAGGCCCTTCAGCACGCGGTCGACATCCTTGCGGTCCTCATGCATGGCGAAGCCGACCAGGTCCAGCGCCTCGCCCGGCACGGCCTTGACCGCGGCGCGGTTGGCCTCGTCATAGCCGGTGGCGAAGAGGTCGGCGGTGTAGATCGCGATCCGCAGGTTGCGGGCCAGCGCCCTCGCATGCGCCGCCTTCAGCGCCTCGGCCGAGCCGGCGAAGACCAGCACCGGCTGGCGGAACATCGGCAGGTACAGGTTGCCCGACCCGTCCTGGTAGGGTTCGCCGATCAGTTCCGGCCGGGTACCGGCGAGGCCGGCGACGGTGAAGGCGGTGACGTTCAGCTTCTGCCACACCGGCAGATCCTCGCGCAGGGCGACGGCGATCTTGGTGTCGAACCGCATATGTCCTCCTGGTGATCGGGGAACATTAGGGGCGGGCCCGCCGCCCGGCTTGTACGATCGTGCTGTGGCGGCGCCCCCGGGCGCGGCCTAAGATGTAGCCATGGACAGCGGTGAATGGGTCACGGTGGGGCTGGACCGGCGCTTCGGCGTCGAGCGGTTCCGCGCCCATTTCACCGCCCATTGCTACGAGCGGCACGCGCACGAGACCTACGCCATCGGCCTGACCGAGGCGGGATCGCAGAGCTTCCACTGCCGCGGCGGCACACACCGCACCCGGCCGGGATCGGTCATCACCTTCAACCCGGCCGAGATCCATGACGGCCACGCCACCGACGCCGAGGGCTTCCTGTACCGGATGCTCTACGTCGCACCGGAGACGGTCGCGGCCGTGCTCGACGATGCCGGTATCCGCCCGCCCTGGGCGTTGGCCTTTCCCAACATCCTGTCCGAGGACCCGGTCCTCGCGCGGCTGATCGCCCGCACCGTCGACGCCTTCGCCGAGCCGGGGACGACGTTGGCGCGGTCCGAGGCGCTGGCGGCGATGGTGGTCGGGCTGGCCCAGCGCCAGGCCGGGGCACCGGCGCCCGAGCTGTCCCGGCCCGCCGATGCGGCGCTGGCGCGGGTGCGCGACCATCTGCACGCCCGTCTCGGCGACGACGTCACCGCCGACGACCTCGCCGCCGTAGCGGGGTTGAGCCGTTTTCACATGTCCCGCGCCTTCACCCGCCGCTACGGCGCGGCGCCGGCGACCTATCTGCGCTGGATCCGGCTGGAACAGGCCAAGCGGATGCTGGCGGCGGGCGAGGCCCCGGCCCAGGTGGCGGCGGCCACCGGCTTCACCGACCAGGCGCATCTGACCCGCCGCTTCAAGGGCGCCTATGGCGTCACCCCGGCACGGTTCCAGAAGGCGGCGCGAGCGGCTTAGCCTGGATATCTCACACTTGGCCGGGGGGAGGAGGAGGTTGCCGCGGGATAGCCGGGGTTATTGAGGAGGTCGCACGGCCAGGGCCGCGGGAGCGGCTGGCTGGGGTTCGACGGTGTTTCGGTGCTGT
>NZ_JBQJIK010000168.1:0-2707 GCF_052078665.1 Inquilinus sp. CA228
GATGGCGCCGCCTCGTCCGCGACTACGAAAAGCGCATCGACGTCTCGCACGCGATGATCCTCGTCGCCATGGGCGGAATTCTCATCCGACGAAACACTCATCCCTGATTTTCAAAACAGACTCTTAGCGGGAGAGCTACCCTGGGGCACCGCAGGTCTGCGCCAAACATCTTCAATCAGGGGGCACTTGCATAACCACAATGCCTGGAGTGGACATCTAATGAGCAATATCGATCCACCTCAAACACCTAGAACAACTTCCCGATCCCGGCTATATGAACTTTCACTATCAATCAATGAATATGGCAAAACTTCAATTGCGATAAAAAAAATAATTCACCAAATAGGCGATTCTATTATCTCGGCGTTGCCAGGATTTCTTGGCGATGAGGCTAAGGTATTTGGCGTCCCGCCACATGATAGCGACTGGACTCCAGACGACTATCGGGGAGCCAAATTCAGCACATATCGCCAGGGATTGCTGAGAGTCGGTCCGATTCAGATGGGTGTTGCCGTTGCGATACCTCATCTAAAGAATGATGGAGAACTCTGGGTTCGCGTTGTTCTCGACCTTCAAATGGAAGGAAGCGATATCTCGGTTCAAATAGGTGATGGACCGATTATTAGCGGAATCAGCCAGAATTATGATCAAGATACCATTGAAATAATCTGTCAAGCTATATTTGACTACCTGAAATCCATGTTCAAGGATCCTGTACGCATCGCGACAGCGGAGGGATCTGGAAAACTGGGATTCCGTCCGACATGAATGACAACCACAAAGACTAAATTGGCTCGCAGCCAGGATCGACAGGCCTGCGGGTATAGTCGATGCTGGAATTGAATTTTCACACCGGCCACACGCGCCGCGCATTTCCGGGGGAGATTTCGATGCTGGTCCTCGCCTTCCTGATCGGGTGTGTCGCCGGGTTGCGGACGATGACCGCGCCGGCCGCCGTCAGCTGGGCCGCCCATCTCGGCTGGCTGCCGCTCGACGGCACCGGGCTGGCCTTTCTCGGCGCTTCGGTCACGCCCTGGCTGCTCACCGTGGCGGCGGTCGCCGAGCTGGTCGCCGACCAGTTGCCGCGGACGCCGAGCCGGAAGGTGCCGATGCAGTTCGGCGCCCGGATCGTCAGCGGCGCGCTCTGCGGCGCCGCCTTCGGCATCGTCGGGGGCTCGGTGATCGGCGGGATCGCCACGGGCGTCGCCGGCGCCGTGGTCGGCACGCTGGTGGGTTCCGAGCTGCGGTCCCGGCTGGCCCGAGCGGCGGGGCGGGACCTGCCGATCGCCCTGCTGGAGGACGCGGTCGCGATCGGCGGGGCGATCTGGATCGTCACGTCGGTGTAAGCGGAGGCATCCGTCACTCCCCCGCCAGCGCCTCCGCCAGCGGCCGGCGCTGGATCAGCCAGGCGGGCAGCGCGGCCAGGGCGAAGCCGATCAGCAGCACCATCAGCGCGACCAGGAGCTCGGCCGCGCCCAGGGTCGGCTGCAGGGCGATGCCGGTCTGGGTCGCGAGCGCCCGGCTGATCGCGAAGGACAGGGCCCAGCCGCCGCCCAGGCCGAGCAGCACGCCCGCCGCCACCAGCGCCGCGGTGAAGCCCCAGGCGACGGCGAAGACGTAGCGGCGCGGCGCGCCCAAGGCCCGCAGGGTGACGAATTGCGGCGTCAGCAGGCGCAGCAGGATGACGACGCTGGCCACCAGCGCCAGCAGCACCAGCGCCTGGGTGACGATCGCCAGCAGCGCCATCAGCCGCCGCAGGTCGCCGAGAACGCCGTACAGCTTGATCAGCGCCTCCGCCGGGAAGAACGCCATCGAGCCGTCGGCGGTGTAGGCCTGACGCAGCCGGTAGGCGCCGGCGACGTCCTTGGCGTGCAGCACCGCCGCCGGGATGCCCGGGGTGCGGGCCGGGTCGAAGGGCGGGCCGATCCGCGCCTCACCCTCGGCGTGGCCGTCCGGCAGGCCGTGCACCGCCCAGACCAGCTCGACCGGCACCACGATCGCCCGGTCCCAGGGCGAGCCGGTCGGCGTCATCCGGCCGACCACGGTCAGCTCGACGTCGTGGCCGTCGGCCTCGCCGTGATGCCCCTCCTCCGCTTCGTCGTCGTCATGCTCCTCCGCCGCCCCGGCATGGACGCCATGCGTCGGCCGGAAGCGGTCGCCGAGGCGCAGCGGCGATGCGGCGCCGATCACGGCCTCGCTCCGCGCGGCGAACACCCGGCCCTCGGCCAGCCCGTCGGAGAGATGCGCCACCAGCGCCGGGATCGCGCCGACGATCGGGCTGCCGCGCAGGCTGTCGCCGAAGGCGAGCGGCGAGGCGAAGGCCGGGCGGTCGTCGTTCAGCAGCGCCGCCGTGACCTCCGGCGCCAGCAGCCGGACCGCGCCGGGCTGGAGATAAACGGCGGTCAGCAGCGCGTCGGTCTGGCTGCCCGGCGCCGCCACCACCAGGTCGAACCGGTCGGCGGCCCGGGCGCTGCCGGTCCGCAAGGCGCGCTCCTGCGACAGGATGGCGACCGACAGGGCCACGCCGGCGGCGACCAGCAGCACGAAGACCACCGCGGTGAAGCGGTAGCGCCGCCGCGCCGCCCGGAGCACCGGCCAGGGAGTCACCGGGCCGCTCCAGCCGCCGGCTCGGCCTGCGCGGCGTCCTCGGCTTCGCAGAGGACGCCGCCCCGCAGGGCCAGGACGGCCGCCGCCCGTCCGGCCAGCG
>NZ_JBQJIK010000169.1:0-2547 GCF_052078665.1 Inquilinus sp. CA228
GAACAGCAGCGCGATCCACAGGATGCGCCGCGCCTCCGGCCGTTGCAGGAAGGCCATCACCCTGGGCCGGGGCCGCGGTGCCGAATCGCCGGCGCTCCGGTCCTCCCGCATCGCCGGCACCGCCGCCAGCGGCAGCAGGCACAGCCCGGCCATGCCCAGCACCATCCCGGACCAGCCGAGCTGCTGGTAGAGGATGAGGCCGAGGCTGCCGCCCAACACCACCCCGGCCGCCGCCGCCCCGCTCTGCACCGCATTGCCTGCCGCCCGCCGGCCCGGCGGCAGCGCCAGGGTGGCATAGCCGTCGGTGGCGACGTCCTGGGTCGAGACCAGCATGGCGATGGCGAAGGCGATCGGGATGAAGCCGAGGATGTCGCCGGGGCGGATCAGCAGCAGTGCCAGCACCGCCAGCACCACGCCGGCCTGGGTCAGCACGATCCAGCCGGCGCGGTGCGCCCGGGCGATCGGACGCATCCGGTCGACCAGCGGCGCCCACAGGAATTTCAGCACGCCGGGGATCGCCAGCAGGCCGAGATACCCCAGGGCGGTGCGGGTCACCCCCTCCTGCCGCAGGATCGGCGGCATCGCGGTCAGGAACAGCGAGACCGGGATCGCCTGGGCGAGGTAGAGACCGGCCAGGACCAGCAGCAGCCGCGGCGGCCTGGCATCGGTGTTTCCGGAGGCGGCGACCGTCGTCATTCCCGCACCAGGCCGGCCAGCGGCGGCGGCAGGCGCAGGCCGCGGCGCCCAGCCGGCCGGCCCGCAGCGCCGTGGCGGGGTCGGCCGGGTCCTGCGCCAGCAGCAGCTCGGTCCCGGCCGCCGCCAGCAGCGTGTGCAGCCGGTCGCGTGCCTCGGCCACCGGCGGCAGCCGGATGCCGGGCAGCAGCGGGCCGCGCACCAGGCCGATCGCCAGGTCGAAGGCGGCGCGGCGAGCCGCCATCCCGGCCGCCGGGTCCTGCAGTGCCGCGAGGGCGGCGCGCAGCCGCGCCACATCGGTCCGCACCTGGCCGGGCGCGAGGCCGAGACGGTCGTCCTCGTGCCGGATCGCCCGCGCCCCGATCAGCTTGCGCAGGCGGTAGATCGTGGAGCGCAGCGCCGGGATGGCGTGGTCGCCGTCCAGCTCCGGCCACAGCTGGTCGACCAGGTCCTCCTGGGCCCAGCCATCGGCCGGCCCGGCGATCAGGCACCACAGCAGCTCCATCGGCTTGCGCTGCGCCTTGCCGGTGCCCATGGCAACGCGCGCGCCATCGGCCTGCACCGCGAAGCCGCCGAGGGCGCGGATCTCGACCGGGAAGGGCCACAGCTCATGCGCCCCCTCCGGCGGCGGCAGCTCCCACAGCGCGATCACGCGCCGCGTCGCCTCGGCGTCGGCGCCGCCCGCCAGGGCCCGGTCGGCCAGCCGGGCCAGGGCCGGGCGGTTCATCCCGGCGATCCGGCGAACCCCCAGGCGGCCGGCAGCCTCGGCGACGCGGCTCCACGGTTCCACCACATCGTCGTCCCTGGCCAGGAACGCCTCGGCCAGGTCGGCATGCAGCAGGAAGGTGGCGTTGCCGGTGCGCGCCGCGACCTGGCGCAGCGCCTCGACATGCGGCCGTGCCGCCTCGTCCCCGGCCATGGCGTGGGCCGTCGCCAGCAGCAGGCTCTGGGCCGCGATCTGATGCGGCCCGCCATGGCGCCGGGCATAGTCCAGCGCCTGCCCGCCCTCGGCGATCGCGGTCGCCGTGTCGCCGGTGCACAGCGCCAGGATGGCGCGCAGATGGTGCAGCCCGATGAAGTCGGTGCGGCGCCAGCGCTGCTGGGCGCAGGCGGCATAGCGCTGCAGCATGGATTCGGCCGCGGCGCGGTCGCCCGCGGCGGCGGCGGCCTGGACCACGACCCAGAAGGCGTTGGTCAGGCGGTGCGAGACGCCGCGGTCGCCGGCGAAGGCCACCACCTCGTCGGTCAGCCGGCGCAGCGCTTCGTCGTCGCCGTCGAGATGGGCCTGGGACAAAGCGGCGTAGTACCAGGTCATCACCGACAGCGGCGCCATGTCCCGCTGCCGCGCCAGCGCTTCCAGCCGGCCCAGGAAGGGGCGCGCCGCGGCCAGGTCGCCGCGCCACCAGATCAGGTGGTTGATCAGCACGCTGCCCAGCAGCAGCTGGACTGTCGGCGGCAGGAAGGGCAGGGCCGCCTCGATCCAGCGCCGCGCCTCCCCGGCCTCCGGATGGTCGGGCCAGCCGATCAGGATGGCCATGCAGCGGGTGATCATCAGGGTCTTGCGGGTGGCCGGTGGCAGCGCCTCGCCCAGCCGCGGCAGGGCGGCGTCGATCTGCTCGACCAGCCGCGGCAGCTCGCGGAAGTCGAAGAAGTCGGACAGCACCGCCCGGGCCTCGCCGTTCAGCGCCATGGCGTAGTCCAGCGGCGCCGTCTCCGGTTCCAGCGTCCGGCGGATCTCGGCCAGGGCCCGCTGCGCCTCACGCGGATCGTAGGGCATCCGGGCATAGGCCAGCCAGATGCGCGGCCGCGGCCGGGCCACGATCTCGGCCGGGCACAGCTCGATCGCGTCGCGCA
>NZ_JBQJIK010000017.1:0-104649 GCF_052078665.1 Inquilinus sp. CA228
CTTCCGGCGCTCCCGGACCCAAACGTCCGCTGCGCGCCGGTTCTCGAAACCACCGCCAGCCGACTCACACCAGCGCACTTCCAAACGGTCTCAGAGCGCGCCGGCCCATTGTTGTCCGCGGCGCGACGAATTGTTGTGCGATCGGCGGCTTGACCGCGGATCGCAAAAGCAACTCAATCGCAACGCTGCCACCGGGCCCGGAACGCGCCCACCGGGCCCGGCGCAGCGGGTGCAAGCCCCCGCGGCACCCTTCCCTCCCCTTTGATCCGGAGACGATCATGGCTGACCTGAACGACCAGCTCGACCGTACCTGGGCGCCGCGCGTGCTCAGCATCCTGCGCATCGCCACTGCCCTGTTCTTCCTGCAGCATGGCATGGCCAAGCTGTTCGGCTTCCCGCATGTCGCCTTTTTCGACGGGCTGCAGCTGTTCTCGCTGATCGGCCTGGCCGGCGTGCTGGAGATCGTCGGCAGCCTGCTGCTGCTGATCGGGCTGTTCACCCGCCCGGTCGCCTTCATCCTGTCCGGCCAGATGGCGGTGGCCTATTTCATGGCCCATGCGTCGAGCAGCTTCTTCCCGATCCTGAACCAGGGCGAGCTGGCGGCACTGTACAGCTTCGTCTTCCTGTACCTCGCTGCCGCCGGCGGTGGGGCCTGGAGCCTGGATGCCGTGCGCAACCCGCGCCTGGCGACGGCCTGATCCTTGGCAACGGCCGGCGTTACGCCGCCGGCTGCTGCTGGGTGATGCAGTGGATGCCGCCGCCGCCGAGGAAGATGTCGCGGGCATGGACCTGGACCACGCGGCGGTTCGGGAAGGCGTCGCGGATGATGCGGAAGGCGCGCTCGTCCTCGGCCACGTCAAAGGCCGGCATCACCACGCCGCCATTGGCGATGTAGAAGTTGACGTAGGACAGGCTCAGCCGCTTGCCGTTGTGCTCCTGCCGCGCCGGCTGGGGCACCTCGATCACCTGCAGCGGCCGGCCCTTGGCGTCCTTGGCCGAGCGCAGGATGTCGAGATTGGTCTGCAGCGTGTCGAAATTGCCGTCGCTCTTGTCGTCGGTCGACAGCGCCAGCACCACGCCCGGCCGCACGAAGCAGGCGATCTCGTCGACATGGCCGTCGGTCTCGTCGTCCTCGATCCCCTCGGGCAGCCAGATCACGGTGGAGATTCCGAGCCAGTCGCGCAGGTTCTGCTCGACCTGGGCCTTGGTGATGTCCGGGTTGCGGTTCGGGTTCAGCAGGCACTGCTCGGTGGTCAGCACCGTGCCTTCGCCGTCGACATGGATGGCCCCGCCCTCGAGCACGAAGGGCGCGCGGAAGCGCCGGGCGCCGACATGCTTCAGGATCCGCTTCGCCACCACCGCGTCGCGGCTGTAGGGCTGGTATTTCTGGCCCCAGGCGTTGAAGCGCCAATGCGCGCCGGCGAGGTGGCCGTTGCGGTCGAGCAGGAAGGTCGGCCCCGAATCGCGCAGCCAGCTGTCGTCGATCTCCATCGACACCACGTCGATCGCAGTGCCGTTGCCCAGGGTCAGCGACGCCTCGGCCACGTCCGACGGGTTGCAGACCAAGGTCACCGGCTCGAAATCGGCGATGGCCCGGGCGACGTCGGCATAGGCGGTGCGGGCGGCATCCATCTGCTCGCCCCAGACCTCGTCGCGGCAGGGCCAGGCCATCCAGCAGCGGCTGTGGGGCTCCCATTCCGCGGGCATGACGTAGCCGAGGGATGCAGGGACAGTCACAATGGGGTTCCGCTGTGGTTTAGGCTCAAGCGCCAGAGGCTAGCGTCCGCCGCGTCCGGATGAAAGAGCCGGTTTTCAGACCCCGGATATGGAACGGGCCCGACCAACCGGCCAGGCCCGAGAAACCGATCGTCCCGAAGGACTATGATGACAGCGCGACAATCAAATGCGGCGCTGAGAGATCGACTTTTCCCGCTTCGTCAAACGGCGGCCGAACGGCGCCAGACGAATGGTTCCAAAGATCGACAGAAACGACATGAGAAACTCATTTAATTGTTCTCGAACGCCGTAGATATAGTCGATCGGCCTGATTTTTGCTCTGGGGGCAAACGCCGAGGGTCACCTGCGCGCCGCGCATGACTCAGAGTCCTGCGCGGCGCAGCTTGAAATCGGCAGAAAACACCGTTTCGGCCGGGTCCGCCCTACGTTCCCGCAGCGAAAGCGAGCTGCTCGTCCCGCCGCCGCTTCTTCTCGTGCCGCACCAGGAGGGCGCCGGCAATCACCACACCGGTGGTGACGATGACGACGATGATGGTGGCCAGCGCGTTGATCTCCGGCGTCACCCCGAGCTTCACCTTGGAGAAGATGTAGACCGGCAGCGTGGTCGAGCCGGGACCGGAGACGAAGCTGGTGATCACCAGCGTGTCCAGCGACAGGGTGAAGGACAGGAGCCAGCCCGCGATCACCGCCGGCGAGATGATCGGCAGGGTGATCCAGAAGAACACGGTCAGCGGCCGGGCGCCGAGATCCATCGCCGCCTCCTCGATCGATTCGTCGAGGCTGACCAGCCGCGACTGCACGACCACCGCGACATAGGCCAGGCAGAAGGTGATGTGGGCGATGGTGATCGTCACCATGCCGCGGCCCTGCGGAAAGCCGAGCAGTCCCTCCATCGCCACGAACAGCAGCAGCAGCGACAGGCCGGTGATCACCTCGGGCATCACCAACGGTGCCGTGACCATGCCGGAGAACAGGGTGCGGCCGCGGAACCGGCCGAACCGGGCCAGCACCAGCCCGGCGACGGTGCCGAGAACGCAGGCGACGGTGGCGGCGATCGCCGCTATCTCCAGCGACCGCCGCGCCGCGTCCATCATCTGCGCATTGTCCAGCAGCGTGCCGTACCACTTGGTCGAGAAGCCGCCCCAGACCGTGACCAGCCGGCTCTCGTTGAAGGAGTAGATCATCAACAGGATGATCGGCACGTACAAGAAGGCGTAGCCGAACACCAGGCAGGTGAACAGGAACCAGGGCCGCCTCATCGTTCCGCCTCCTGCTGCTTCGCCTGGACGTACTGGAAGACCATGATCGGGATCACCAGCACCAGCAGCAGCACGATCGCCACCGCCGAGGCCACCGGCCAGTCGGTGTTCTGGAAGAACTCGTTCGACAGCACCTTGCCGATCATCAGCGTGTCGATGCCGCCGAGCAGCTCGGGGATGACGTATTCGCCGACCGCCGGGATGAACACCAGCAGCGAGCCGGCGATGATGCCAGGCAGCGACAGCGGCAGGGTGATCAGCAGGAACGCCTTCCACGGCCGGCAGCCGAGATCCTCCGCCGCCTCGAGCAGCGACCCGTCGAGCTTCTCCAGCGTCGCGTAGAGCGGCAGGATCATGAAGGGCAGGTAGGAATAGACGATGCCGATATAGACGGCGACGTCGGTGTGCAGGATCTCCAGCGGCTGGTCGATGATGCCGAGCCAGATCAGCAGGTTGTTGAGCAATCCCTGGCTCTGGAGGATGCCGATCCAGGCGTAGACCCTGATCAGGAACGAGGTCCAGAACGGCAGGATCACCAGCATCAGCAGCGGCACCCGCCACTGCTGGCTCGACCGGGCGATGGCATAGGCCATGGGGTAGCCGATCAGCAGGCTCAGCACCGTCGAGATCGCCGCGATCTTGATCGAGCTGAGATAGGCGCTGACATACAGCGGGTCGTCGAGCAGGAACTGGAAATTGCCGAGGGCGAGCGAGATGCCGAGATGGGCGTCGTCGATCCAGCTGAACAGCGGCGTGTAGGGCGGCTGGCCGATGATCTTGTCGGCGAAGGCGATCTTCAGGACGATGATGAACGGGACGAGGAAGAACAGGAACAGCCAGACATAGGGCAGCGCGATGACGCAGCTGCGGCCCAGCCGGCCGCTCAGCCGCCGCAGCAGCGACGGCCCCGCCGCGGCTTTCGGTGCGGCGGCGTCTGCCGCGTCGCTCGCCGTCACGGCGGTCATTGCGTCAGCACCACGCCGGCGAAGGGCTGCCAGGACAGCCAGACCTCGTCTTCCCAGGTGATCGGCATCTCGGTCAGGCGCGACACGTTCGGCGCCGTGACCCGCACCGTCTTCCCGTTCGGCAGCGCGATCAGATAGATCGAGAGGTTGCCGAGATAGGCGATCTCCTTGACCGCGCCTCGGGTGCTGTTGGTGCCGTCCTCGCCAGGCGGCTGCTTCGAGATGGCGATCTTCTCCGGCCGAACGGCGACCCAGACTTGGGTTCCGACCGGCACCGGCAGGCCATGGCTGATGTAGAGCCGGCAGCCGGCCTCCGGGCTGTCGATGATGACATGCTCCGGGTGGTCCTCGGCGATCCGGCCCTCGAACAGGTTCACCGAGCCGATGAAGTCGGCCACGAATTTCGATTGCGGGTACTCGTAGATCTCGGCCGGGGTGCCGAGCTGCGAGATGTAGCCGGAGTTCATCACCGCGATGCGGCTGGACATCGTCATCGCCTCCTCCTGGTCGTGGGTCACGACCACGAAGGTGATGCCGACCTTCTCCTGGATGTTGACCAGCTCGAACTGGGTCTGCTCGCGCAGCTTCTTGTCGAGCGCGCCCAGCGGCTCATCCAGCAGCAGGATCTTGGGCTTCTTGACCAGGCTGCGCGCCAGGGCGACGCGCTGGCGCTGGCCGCCCGAGAGCTGGTGCGGCTTGCGCTTCGAGAACCGGCCGAGCTGCACCAGCTCCAGCACCTCGGCGACGCGGGTCTTGATCTCGGCCGACGGCACCCGGTCCTGGCGCAGGCCGAAGGCGACGTTCTGCTCCACCGTCATATGCGGGAACAGCGCATAGGACTGGAACATCATGTTGACCGGCCGGTCGTAGGGCGGCACGGCGGTCATGTCGACGCCGTCGATGAAGATCTTGCCCTCGGTCGGCCGCTCGAACCCCGCCATCATCCGCAACAGCGTGGTCTTGCCGCAGCCCGACCCGCCCAGCAGGGCGAAGAACTCGCCGCGGTAGATCGACAGGCTGACATCGTCGACGGCGGTGAAGTCGCCGAACTTCTTGGTCACCTTCTCGATCCGGACGTAAGGCTTCTCGTCCGGATTGCGCCATGGCTGCGGCGCCGTCTGCTGCTTCGGCTTAGCTTGGCCCATCCGGCCCTCCGCCCCCTGTCCCATGCGGAACGGCCGCCGCCCCTCTCGGGTGCGGCGGCCGCGCGATTTACTGGCCGGTGCGGATCCGCGTCCAGGTCCGCGTCCGCAGTCGCTCGTAGCTGGGCGACGCCTCGGTGATCGCGAACAGGCGCTTCATCACATCCTCTGGCGGGAAGACGCGCGGATCGTTGGCGATCTCGGGGTCCATCAGCTCGCGGGCGCCCAGCACCGCATTGCCGTAGCCGACGAAATCGTCGATCCCGGCCATCACCTTGGGATCGAGGATGTAGTTGATGAAGGCATAGGCTTCGTCCGGATGCGGGGCATCCTTGGGAATGCCGATCATGTCGAACCACACCAAGGTCGATTCCTTGGGGATGATGTAGTCGATGTTGACGCCGTTCTTGGCTTCCTCGGCCCGGGCCCTGGCGATGCTGACGTCACCCGACCAGCCGATCGAGACGCAGACGTTGCCGCCGGCCAGGTCGTTGATGTATTGCGACGAACTTAGGTACTTCAGATAGGGCCGGAACTTCATGATCGCCTCTTCGGCGGCCTTCAGATCCTCCGGCTTCTGGCTGTTCGGGTCGAGCTTCAGATAGTTCAGCACCACCGGGATGATGTCGGTCGGGCTGTCCAGCGTGGTGATGCCGCAATCGGCCAGCTTCTTGGCGTTCTCGGGGTTGAACACCAGGTCGAAGCTGTCGAGCGGCACGTCGCCGAGCCGCTTCTTCACCTGGTCGACGTTGTAGCCGATGCCGACCGTGCCCCACTGGTAGATGGCGGCGTATTTGTTGCCGGGATCGGCGCCCTCCGCCGACTTCAGCAGCGCCGGGTCGAGATTCTTCCAGTTCGGGATCTTCGACTTGTCGAGCTCGAGATAGACCCCCGCCTTGATCTGACGCGACAGGAAGGGCTGCGCGGTCGGCACGACGAGGTCGTAGCCGGAGCTGCCGGCCAGCAGCTTGGCCTCCAGCACCTCGTTGTTGTCGTAGGTGTCGTAGACGGTCTTGATCCCGGTCGCGGCGGTGAAGTCGGCCAGGGTGGTCTCGCCGATATAGTCGGACCAGTTGTAGATGTTGACGACCTTGTCCTGCGCCAGGGCCGGCGCCGCCGCGGCGCACAGCGCGACGGTTGCAAGGAGGCTTTGCACGAGACGCTTCATGTAACCATTCCCTGTCTGTGATCGTTCGAGACCCGTCGAGCCGGCCCCATTCCTATTCATTGCACTCCAGCGCCGCGAAACCTGTCAATCGCGCCGATGGCGCAGCGCACAGGACGGGGCTCGAACCCGACCTCCCTGTGCCCTGCCTTCATGACATTCTCAATCCCGTCATCCCCAACGAAGAAGGGCGGCCGCATCACGACCGCCCTGCCCTTCACATCTTGCCGACGTCCCGCGCCGTGGCGTCGATCGCGAGCTTGGCCCGCCGGACCAGCTCGTCGACCTCGTCGCGCGCGATCACCAGCGGCGGCGACAGCACCATGGCGTCGCGCACCCCGCGCATCACCAGGTCGTTGGCGAAGCAATGGTTGCGGCACTGGGAGCCGACCGAGCCGTAGTTCGGGAAGCGGCGGCGGGTGGCCTTGTCCTGAACCAGCTCGATCGCCGCGATCAGGCCGACGCCGCGCACCTCGCCGACGATCGGATGGTCGGCGAAGGCTTCGCGCAGCCGGTCCTGGAAATACGGGCCGATGTCGGTCCGGGTGCGGTCAACCAGCCCTTCCCGCTCCAGGATCCGGATGTTGGCCAGCGCCACGGCGCAGGCCACCGGGTGACCGGAATAGGTGAAGCCGTGATAGAACTCACCGCCTTCCTCGATCAGCGTCTCGGCCACCCGGTCGCCGACCATGACGGCGGACAGCGGCAGGTAGCCCGAGGTGATGCCCTTGGCCAGGGTCATCAGGTCCGGCTTGATGCCGAACAGGTCGGAGCCGAACCATTCGCCGGTGCGGCCGAAGCCGGTGATCACCTCGTCGGCGATCAGCAGCACGTCGTGCTCGCGGCAGATGCGCTGCAGCTCCGGGAAGTAGCTGGCGGGCGGAATGATGACGCCGCCGGCGCCCTGGATCGGCTCGGCGATCACCGCGGCGACGCTGTCGGCGCCGAGCTCCTTGATCCGGTCCTCGACCGCCTTGGCGGCCAGCTTGCCGAAGGCCTCCGGCTCCAGGTCGCCGCCATTGTCGTACCAGTAGGGCGCCATGACGTGGTGGAAGCCCGGAAACGGCAGGTCGGCCTGGCGGTGCATCGCCCCCATGCCGGAGAGCGACACGGCGGCCATGGTCGAGCCGTGATAGCCGTATTGCCGGCCGATGATCGTCTTCTTGCGGTGCTTGCCCTTCAGGTCCCAGAAGTGCCGGACCATGCGGACGATGGTGTCGTTCGCCTCCGACCCGCTGTTGGCATAGAAGACGCGGCTGAGGCCGGCCGGCGTGATCTCGGCCAGCTTGGCCGACAGCTCGGCCGCGGCCGGCGTCGTGGTCTTGAAGAAGGTGTTGTAGAAGGGCAGCTCGAGCATCTGCTCATGGGCGACGTCGGCCAGCTCCTTGCGGCCGTAGCCGACATTGACGCACCACAGCCCGGCCATGCCGTCGATCAGCTGGCGGCCTTCGGAATCCCACAGCCAGACGCCCTCGGCGCGGGTGATGACGCGGCTGCCGCCTTCGGCGGCGAGCGATTTGTAGTCGGTGAAAGGGTGCAGGTGATGGGCGGTGTCCAGCGCCTTCCACTCGGCGGTGGTGCGGCTGGCGGCAAAACTGTTCATGACGCGACCTCGCGTGAATCCGGACGAGAAATGCGGAAACCGGGCCGCCTGTTGCAGCGGGCCCGTGGCAAACTCAGGCCCGCGGCGGGTTGTAGCCGATGCGCGCGCACAGCAGCATCAGCTGCTGCTTGCGCGATTGACGACTGCGATGGGGCCGTGGCCGTGTCATGGTGCCGCAAGCATATCGCTGCCGGCGCGCGGCGTCACTAGCCGAGCGACTCGGCCCCCGCTAGCTCATCGGCGCGCTGCGGTCGAACACGGCCAGGATCGGGCCGACCCGGATGCCCCAGCCGACCGACAGCCCGTCCGGCGCCGACAGGGCCGAGACCGAGCCGTCGAGATAGAGCGCGTTGCGGCAGCCCAGCGCGTCGCGGAACAGCCGGGCGAAGCTGCCGAAGCTGACCCCGTCGCGCGAGATGGCGAAGACCACGGTGTGGTCGTCGCGGATGCCGATTCCGTTGCGGGTCTTGCGCGACGGGCCGTCGTCGCTGAACAGCGGGTGCAGGGTGCCGTCGGCCACCAGCAGCGGGCCGGACTGGGTGGCGATGCCGGCGGCCGGGGCCTGGCGTAGAAAGGCCCCGGTCTCCAGGATCCCGGCGCGCTCGCCATCGGCATAGAAGACGCCGTTCGGCTTCATGAAGAAGTTGCCATCGCCATCCGCCTCGTTGGCCGGGTTCAGCTGCCGCCCGCCGGAGACGAACAGGCCGACCGGCGACAGGTCCTCGTGGTACATGCCGGCATTCATCGCCACCAGCGGCGGGTCGCCCGCCGCCGCCATCGCCCGCTTGAAGGCGTAGAGCGAGCCATAGGCCCGGCCGTCGCCGCCCTGCCAGAACAGGCCCAGGCGATAGCGGCGCAGGTCGACCTCGCAGACGGTGTAGTCGACCGCCTCGAAGGACGCCGGCCGGCACAGCGCCGCGGCGGTAGCCTCGGGCGCCGGAACCGGAGCGGCCTGGGCCGCGGGCGGCGGCGCGTGCTCGGAGACCGGGGCGGGCCGCGGCGTGCTGACGGCCGCGCCGCAGGCGGCGGTCAGCAGCAGCACCAGCAAGGAGAAAAGTCTCGCCATGTGACGTCGATCATGGGGCCGTTGACATATCAGCTTCATACAGACCGCCTAGCCTGCCGCGCATTCGCATCATTCATGCCGGGGGATTCGCACCAAATGATGACATGGCTTCGCCTCGGGCTGATCGGCTTCTTGGTGGCCGCAGCGGGCACCACGCAGGCCGCCGACCCGCTGACGGGCAAGGAATACAAGGTCCTGCTCGATCCGGCAAAGTTCCAGGCGCAGCCGGTCGCCACGGCCAACAGCTTCCTGTCCGAGCTGCGGACCAGGCTGACCGCCGCCGGCTTCGACCGCACCGTCGACGGCAGCTTCGCGGTCGATAAGGTCCGCACCGTCCGCTACTACGATTCGCCGGGCACCTGCCGGCTGAACAATCTCGGCTACAGCTTCCGCGAGCGGGTCGAGGGCACCGAGCGCGAGATCAACCTGATCTTCCGTTAGGTCTCGAAACCGGCAGAAAGCCTAGGGTTTCGCGAGGGTTTGTAAAAGGTTTGTAAAATCGGTGTCCGCTAGATGTTCCGTTTGTAAGGCCTGGGCAAAGCCGAATTAAGCGGCGTCGGCCTCTTCCGCTTCCCGCCGGAAGTGCTCCCGCATCTTGCGAGCCACGTTGCCGGAAAGCCGAAGCTGGTCGGCCATCTTGCAGTAGCGCTCGACTTCGCGGAGCGTCTTGTGCCCCGTGATCGACATGATCTCGTTTGCCGAGCAACCGGCCTCCGCGAGACGCCGGCAAGCCGCCTTCCGGAGGCCGTGCGGGACGCAACGGTCCGGGAGCTTGGCGTCGTCGATGAGGTTCGCCATCCAGTCGCCGAACGACTTCGCGATATAGTCGCCGCCAATCTCGGTCGTGATGATCGTCTGCTTGAGCGAGACCGGACGTTTCTCGACGAGGCACGTCGCCTTCCAGGCGGCGAGCGCGGCGGCGAGATCCGGATTGCAGACGATCTCAAGCGAGGTGTCGTTCTGCTCGGCTTGGGCCTTCGCCTGGGCGACGGTGATCGTCCCGCGCTCTTCGTTGAAGTGCCGCCAGGACATCTTGCAAACGTCGGATACCCGCTGGCCGGTATGGAGGAAGAGCTCGAAGGCGGTCCGCTCGCGCGTCCCGATCTCGAAGCGCTTCTCGAAGAGCTCAATCTCTTCCTCGTTCCAGGTATGCCACGTGCCGAGCTTCATCGGCTTAACCCGCTTGCTCGGATCGGTCTGCCGCCAGCCGAGATCGATCGCAAACTGGATCAGGATCCGGAACCGGCTGAGGAGATTGTTGTGGGCGCCGGGACGATCCTTCATCTTGCCGAACACCTCGGTAACGCAATCGTCGACGGACATCCGGACGACCGATTTCGTCCCGTGTTTCGCGACGAAGCGATCGAGGATCCCGGTAACGGTCTTCTTGCTCCGCGCGGCGTTGATGCTCGGGATCTCGGTCTCTTTGTACTTCGCGACGAGCGCGGCGAAGGTCCGATCGGACGCGGCGAATTTGGTCCGATCCGGCGCCGCCTCGATCTGCGGCGCGAAGCCGAGCGCGACGTTGTAGGCGGTCATGAAGTCCGGCGATCCGGGACGGCCGGGCAGGGAAACGGCCTTCTGGCCGGGAAACCGGAAATAAGACCGCAGCTTGCCGTGCCGGTCGGGGAAGGTGTTGACGTGTTTCAACTTGACGGCTGCCATCTGTTCGCTCCCTTCGAGGGCCTGAATTCAGGCCCTTCCAAGGAAGTCTTTACGGTGGCGAAAGATCGACTTCCAGCCCTCAACCCGGCAGGATGCCTAGGTTTGTAAATCCTACTCGTCGCCAGATCACCAGCCGCCGCCCTTGATCTCGCCACTCTTCGGCCGGTGGTCGCCGGAGTGCGGGAAGGTGGCGAAGGATCCAAAGTCTGGCTCTTTCGTCGAGTCTGCCAAGAACGGCCAGCAGTGTCAACAAAGGCGCAAGTTGCGTTCCCTTTGCCGAGATCGGTGCTTCTTCGGGCGTGCAATAATCGGACAAGGCGACCTAAGATCTCTCTGTACTTTTATTGCTCGATCTGTCGTCACTCTGTTCGGATGATCTTGCGATGGCGCTCCGGTCGATTGCCGATCGGCGCCGGGGAGCGCTGGGATCTCAATGGGTTAACTGTTGGGTCGTTTGCCCCGATTCCGAGTTTCGCGGCGCCCAAAGCGACTGTTCCCGCGCCGATCCCCAGCCGGGGGCGCCCAACTTTATTACCCCCGCCCCCCTGCGGCCGACCCGCTGTTGAGAATCAGTCTCGGGGCCGCTAAAATCCTCGGTTTCCCTGGGGTCCGCAGGGTCGATGGGGGTCGATCCTGCTCGGTCAGCCCCGCACGTCCTTGCCGTCCTTGCCCCGCTTGACCGCCAGCCGCCAGGGGGTCGGACCATCGCCGGGTCGGGCAGCGGTGTTCTCGGCCGCGATCCACACGCTGCCGTCGTGTGTGATCCACGTTCCGGCGGCGTAGCTCTGGCCAGACTTCCACGTGCCGGCGTAGGGGATCGCCTTTGCCTCCGCCAGGTCGTCGACCCGGACCTTGAGCTCGACGAGCTCACGCCGGAGCGCGCAAACCTCGCTTGCCACGGTACGGAGCGCCTGCGTGACCGCCAGCCCTAGCGCTTCGACGGCCACGCCGGCACCGGCGGCGGCATTCGGCCGGCTGCGGATCGCCTCGCGGAGGATGCCCTGCACGCTCGTCTCCGGCGCGGCCGTGGCCGCCGCGATCGTCCTGCTCGGCGTCGTCATGCCGGATCGCCTCCGCGTCGCCGTTCGAGTTCGCCGAGCCGCCGGATCATGTCCCGGTGGTCCCTCGACATTTTGTCGAGCTCCAGCCTGATGAGGCTCTGGACCGCCAGCAGGTCGCCCAGTCGTCGCTGGATTGCGATCAGCGCCTCCGAGTGAGGGTCGAGGCCGTCGTCGTCCATGTCGAGATCGTCGATCACGGCCACACCAACCCGCTCAGCTTCGCCGCGCCGTTCGCCCGGATCCGCTCCAGGGCGAACCACGTCTCGCAACGCAGGCCGACCAGATCCTGCTGAAACAACGAGGTCAGCGTCCCGGCGCCGGGCGGATCGGCCGGGTTGTCGTCCATCTCGATGGTCGCCGCCGTCGTGCCGTCCAATACGGCCAAGTCGATCATGCCGGCGAGGGCCGAGCCGTCGACCAATACCAGCTCGTCCGCCGCCAGACCGTCGCTGACCAGGAACGGCGTATTCAACAACTCGCCACCTGATGGCGACATAGTCGGGTAGGTGAAATCGCCGGCCGAAGAGACCGCGGTCGCGAAGCCGTTGGCCATTACGGCGGCGCCAATCCAGTAAAGCTTGCCGGCACCGCTCACATTGACGGTTGTCAACATCGACTTCAGATCGGCCGCGACTTGGGCAGGGCTGACGCCGGTCGACGCGATCGGCACCACGCCTTCGGTCGCGGTGGCCAGGAAGGCGCCGTCCAGCGCACTCGCACAGGCGCCCCGCAGCTCGGTGGCGAGCAAGGCGCCAGCGCCAGGCAAGAGCGACCGTGCCAGCTCGTTAGACACGATCAGGATCGCGCTGGTCTTCCGCGGCTCGGTCCGGTCGGCGGTCAGGCTCAGGCGGGAGATGAGCTTCGGCTTGTTCTCGGGTATCGCCGCGCCGACTGCGGCACCGGTGACGATGGCGATGGCGATGCCGATCGGGATCGGATGCAGGGCACCGTCTTCCGCGAGCCTGACGAAGACGGAATTCGGCCGCATCGACGCGATGAAGGCGTCGCTGACGGTTCGATACCCACTCAGCGCCGACGCCCAGCTCGGATCGGTCGTGGTGCCGGCGGCGATGGCGGCGCGCAAGATCATCGCGGCCTTCGACTGCGGCTGCCGGCCCTCCGCAAACAGGGCGCTGCCGAGCGGGTCGCCTCTGGCGGCCAAGATGGCGCGGGCCACCAAGAGAAACTCGGCGGCGATTGGGATGGGCACCATGCTCGGCCTCCGGTGGTCAAGGTTGAGCCAGGATGCGCCGGGCGCGGCGGCCGGTCATGTCGAGACCAACCCCATTCCATCCGTCGGCCCGCCGTTCTCGAAACGAGCGCTCTCGATCCAGGTGCCGAGGTCGCTCAGCCGATACGTCACGCGCGCCGAGCCCATGCCACGGGCGTAGTGGGCCGGGCCGAGATTATCCCGGCGCCAGCGGTCGAGCGTCGCGGTAGTCACGCCCAAGAGCCGCGCGGCGGTCGCCGCGTCGACCCTGTCGTCGCCGGTCAGTTCCACCCCACTCTCGCGCAGCGACCGGCGCAGCAGCGCGACAGTCTCGGCACCGCGCTCCGCCCGGCTGACCATCACCGGCTCCTTCTCCATGTTGCTCATATCGCTTCCCGCACGGCCAGGACGGCATCGACCAGCCGGCGCTCGTCGATCTCGCTCAGGCGCGCCTTGCCGGCCGCGACGGCGCGGACGCTGGCGCGGTCAAGGCCGGATGCGGCGCCGACCGCATCGATATCGATGCCGGCGGCCAGCTCGGCGTTCAGCCACCTGGCGAGGACCGTGACTTCCGGAACGTCGTCATGCTGGCATGAAAAACATTCATCCTGCCGGCCGGATGAGCCAAGCGAAGACGGAACATCGACGGCCAAGCAAAGCGCAGGCCGTCCGTCCGAACGTAGTGAGGACGGAATAGGTCCATTCGAGGGGTTATGGCTCAAGGGGTTCGGGTGGTCGCCGGAGCCATCCTTAAGGATGGCCGCAGGAGCCACCTCCCGGTGGTCGCCAGAGCCACTCTTAGCGTCGCTCTGACCCGGCACGTCATCGTCGCTAAGGGTGGTCGCAGGAGCCACCCTTGTGCTCTGCCCGTCGCCATACCGTTTGCGGTCCCACGCCCCAAGTCGGCCCGTCTCCATCAGCTTCAGCCAAGTCCCATTGATCCAGTCTCCGTTGAAGCCGTAGACGGTCGTACTGTGCGGCCCTTGGCCTCCGCCCGCAGCGACGTAGATGACGCCCTTCTGCACCAGCGCCTGGCGGATGCGTTTGACGGTACGCAGATCATAGCCGGTGACGCTGCCGAGGGTTGCGACGCTGAGCCAGCTTTCAAACAGTTCAGCCTCGGTCCAAGTCTTGCGATGGGTGCGCTCGACCATGAGAAGGGCGAGGCGCCGCTCCCGATCGGTCAGGTCAGGCGTCATCAGGATCGCCAAACGCAAATGCTCAAGCGCCTGACGGAAGCGCTTCTCCGTGTCTCCGCTCATGACCGCAGCGCCCGATCGAGTTGCGCCGCATCGACTTCGAATTCGGCATTGGCCAGGGCCGCGGCCTCGGCCTCGGCCTCGGCCAGCGTGCCACTCCATCCGCTGGCATGGTCAATCATCCAGCCGGCAGAGCGACCGCGTATGACGACCTCGACCCAGCCCTCCTGGAAGATTGCGATGCGGCCATCGAGCGCGACGCAGAGCGCGGTGCCGAAGAGCCGAACCGCCTCTGCCAGGACCGGGTTGCTCGGCGGGCAGTGGCGCCCGGCTTGTATGACCGGGTCAGCCCCCTTATCCTGTTGCTGACGTTCGCTCGCGTCGTCGTTCGTTTCGGTTCCCGCCGTCCGGCGCTCCCACGCCGGGCGGCTCTCGTTATGGGTCATCTCACACCTCCGCCGGCAACGGGTGCTTCCGCCGGCTGCCCCGCCTCCGTTTCGGCGGAGTCTCGAGCTGCGGCGTCTTGGTCCGTGCGGCCTGCTCTTCCGGCGACAGCATCCGCCCCATGTACCGGGCCGGGACATACGGCCTCCGCTCCGATCGGGACCCGTCGGGGTTGAGCCCCAGCATCCGCAGAAAGCTGTCGTAGTAGATCAACCGCCTGGCGCCGACCACGGTGGTTTCCAGCGAGCCGTCATTGATCCGGTCGTAGATCGTGACCATGCTCAGGCCGGACTCGGCCTGCGCGCGCTGCACGGTAATCGTGATCGGGATAACCTCGTCGCCCTGTGAAGGCGAGGCGTAGGCGAATTTTGAGGATTCCATTCCGTCACCTGCATTCTCAAAGATCAGATGACTCGGGATAGTATGCAGAACTTCGTCCCACGCAACAATGATGATAGTCGATATTTGATCTTACGTTTCTAGGAAAATCAATGACTTAGACTTACAAACCTCACCGCAACGACCTCATGGGAACTCACTGGCTCTCACGTGAAACAAAAATGCGTATTTTTCGAATTGAGCAAAATCAAGCGGTTACGATAAGGCGGCGGGATTGAGAACGCCGCCTCCGTCCCCTTTGCAGACGTTCGGCCCCTTCCTGAACTCCCCGAAAGCGGACATTCCCCGCGACCCATCCGCGCCGGAAAGCGGCCCCATCGCGTGGAGGTTCGAGTAGAGCACCCCGCAAAGTGATGGGTTTGGCCAATGCCGTGGGAAAGGAGCTTGGCCATGCTAATTGCGGCACGACACTATCGTTCCGTCACTCGAAGCTTCCCTCGTCTGCTTTCTCGCTCTCGCGTTCACGCGCGATCCAATCATCGATCAGCCGCATACTGTCATTCAACCACGCGTCGACGATCGCGTCCGGAAAGTCGGCGAGCTTGGCAAGATGAGTTTTGCGCTGCTCAAGTTGGTGTGCGAGAGAACCGCTCCAGCCATTTGGGTGGAGACGGTCAAAGGGGCTACCGAGGAACATCGCCTTGTCGGGCGCGCGGGCCAGTACCTTGAGGAACAGTGGAGACAGATCGGTCACATTTTCCTGGTTCTGGGTCATGAAGATCGAAAGGCTTTCGCCAAGCTGCGGGTAGCGCATATCTGGGTCACGATCAGCCCAAGCGCAGAGCGTCTCGGCTTCGACATTCTCGACCGGTGAGTCGAGTGCGGAACCGTGCTTGAACAAGCGCTGGCTGCGCCCCGACGGGCGTCTGGCGAGAAAGCAATCCAGCGCGACCTCGGGTTGCATCTCAAACAGTGCATTTAGCAGGTAACGTGCGGCATGTGCGCTCGCCCGGCGCGCTTCGAGCGCATCGCGGAGTCGCGCGCAGACGAATTGTGCGTGCTCGCGCGCCTCGGGTCCATTGAGGCACAGACTCACAATCTTGCCGAGACCGTAGTCGCGCGTAACCTGGAGATCGGTGAAGTCCATGCGCTTGAGCAGGTCGCGGCCATAAGCGATGAGCTTCGCGGGAACCTCCAGGCCATCGCTCCTCGCGCAGTCGAGACGCATATAGAGAATATCGAGCGCTTCGCGGACGCCGTTCTCGATAGCGGCAAGCGCATCGAGCATGGCGATCAGCGACTCTGCCGGCGCATCGCGGATCACACCGGAAGCAAGACAGCCGAATGCCCACGCGTCAATCAGTCCGCGCTTCGTCGCACGTTCCAGCCGATCGAGACCGTGTGCCTCAAGTGCCACCCGCCCCTGGAGATAGGGAAGGCGCGGCACCAGATCCGGGTTGTCTATGGCTGCTTCTAGTGCCGCATCCGCGAACGGCGCATCACGTTTCTGGGCTTCGGCGAGGAAGCCGCCTAGCGCGGTTGCGTTGCGCTCGGTGGCTGCGGCAGCGCTATACGCGTCAGACAGGACACGCCACGACCTGCCGAGATCGACGGTACCTCGGGCCAAGCCCTGCCCAAACTCATAGGCGCGTTCCGGCGGGTTCTGGCGCAGGACCTCGGGCAGGAACACCTTCAACAGCGTTTCGTCTGCCGCGAAAGCCATCCCAATGTCGACCGCCGCTTCGGATGCTCTATGCCACCCTTTTACCGGTTCGTCGTCGTCGTCGCCGTCGGCGACATCATAACCACCGGAGTGTCGCGACAGCACCAACGCCCGCGCACGATCAAGGAGATCGACCGGCTTCACGGCCTCGATTAAGTCGACCAGACGCAAGCGAGCCTCCTCGGCCATGCCACTCCCGTCGAAGCGTAGTGTCGCGCGAAGCCCGATCCATCCGTCGACCCAGCTTCCCGATTGTAGAAAGTGCCGGGCGGCGCGCTCGATGGTGTCTCGGCACGACTCGTTCAGCCACAGTCCGCGAACTTCTCGGCCGACTATTGCCTGAACGTTCTCAAATCGGTCCGAAACGCTCAGGGCAAGGTCGATCGCGCCGTCGAACCAGTCGACGATGTCGCGTCGGGTGGCCGGGTGCCAGCCGAAGTCACGCGAGCGCGCGCCGAAATCAAAGGTGGCACTTGATGAGAAGTGAGACGACTTGACCAGGGCACCGAGCGCCATCTCCCCGGCGACACGCTGGTCAGACGCGGCGCTGTCCATGAGCTCTCGGACAAGGCCACGACGCTGATCTGGGCTCGCCCTCGTGCCCGAGAAATAGAGGTGGAACAACTCTTCGAACGCTTCTCTGGCCTCCTTGAAGCTGAGATCGGCCGGCTCCGCCGCCACGAAACGCGCGAGCAGCCGCGCGGACTTACGAAACATTTCCGGGTCGTAGGCAAGGGCCTTCACGAGCGCGATCCAGCGTCCTCGCAACGCATTGTCCGTCGAGACGATCCTCGTGCCGTCGGGCCCGTCGATCTGGGCCAATATCGACTCGAGCACCATGTCGGGCAAGGCAGGCGCGATGTTGTGGAGGATCTCAAGCCCAGCTCCGCCCAGCTCGAATAGGTTGCCGAAAGGTCCATCCGGTCTAAGCCAGCGCGCGACAACCGCGCGCGCTTCACCGCAGTCGTGCAGATATCCGAGGCGCCGCGACAAGGACTTGATCATGCGCATCGGCAGGGTGCGGCAGAACGTATCGAGTTCGCCCGGCGGAATTCGAGCGAGCGCGCCGGCCGCAAGCCAGTTGGCAATCGCTTGCGGCAGGACGGCCCGCCAGCGCCCCCGCGACTGAATGACACCTCGGCGGCGGAGCTCAGCGACCGAGCCGAACAGATCCCGCACACTACGGCCGGCGAAAGCGGCGAGAATGGCGAGCTCACCTTCCGGTCCTTCGGTTTCGCCATCGAACGAATAAACCAGTGCCAGAATTTCAGCATTGTGAAGCAGCTGGCCATCGCGAACGTTGCGCTGGACGAAGATCCGCTCGAACAGCTCCTGGTTGCGCAGGCGCCCGAGCGTCTCGCCCCGCTTCAGCGTCTCTGCGAGCGCGCGCGCTACGCGGAAATTGCCGTTGCTGAAGTCAGCAATTGTCTTGCGATCGATCTGTGACACGTGAGGGAAGCTGCGCTTGATCCAGTCCTCGATCACGCCGCTCGACGTGCTGGCAAGCCGGAAGACATCCGTCCGCTCGGGCTCGTCGTCACGCACGTCATATTCGACCGTGAGCAGGCTAACCCGGCTCGCTAGCGCGGTGCAGATCGTTGCAAGCTCCGCGTGGATTGCGGGGTTGCAGTTGTCGACGATGAGGATTGCGCGATGTCCGGTGTCGACCAGCTGTCGGGCCATTTCCCGCGCGGACGGCGCAATATCTTCCGAATAGTCCGTGTACACCGAAAGCGCCGGGTCGAGCGGCAAGGCGCTTCCAACGCCGGCTTCAAACAGGGCCTGGACGAAGCGGGTCTTGCCGACGCCCGACATGCCAATCAGTCGAACACTTTTACGGGGAGACGACAGTATCGCGCGCAAACGGTCGAGTCCTGCGGGGATCGCGAGCGTCTCACTATCTCGGGACTGCTCGTCGGCGAGCAGTGCATCGTCGCCGACGAGATAGCCTTGGTCGTCGGCGATATCGGCTCCGGCCCAGTTGCCGATCGGACGCCATCCCGAAAGGATGCGGCCGGTCCGGGCACGTACCCAGGCGGCAGCGCCCGGAAAGTGGTTCGCCCAATTTGCCAGCCGGGCGCGATCGTAGAAATCGGTGTGTAGTTTGTCGGCGTCGGGACAATCGGAGAGTGAGGCACGCATCGCGCGGCGGCGGTTGGTAAGGGCGAGGCGGGAGACAGATCCGTGTCCGCTCACGAGGATATAGGCGCCATGCTTTGCGGCCAGTTCGCCGATCGCCTCTCGTAGCGTGCCTTTCGGGCGCATCTCCTGGCGGATGGCCTTGGGTTGCATGTCCGGCTTCTTGACTTGAAACCCCGTGGTCGATCGCGGGATGAAATCGGGTGCAGGAAGCGTGCCCTCTACCTCGACGTGTACGTCGATGCCCCCGTCCTTGGCATCCTGGTGCCCACCTGCAGTGACTGCCGCTCTGGGAAGACCTTGCGTCGCCAGTTCAGCCAAGGCGAGCCGGGTTACCAGGGTGCGAAGATCGGCGTCGGAAAGGCGGGCGATATCATCGCCAGTGATGTCGAACATCACAGGAACATAGTCGCTTCGGCGTCCGATTGGAAAGTACCTGCCAGCTTGAAAACAGTCGTCGGCTCGCTGCTCTCCATCGTGGCGGAACGGCGCCGACCGCCGACAGCCTCTGGAGGATCGAGGCTAGCAACGCTTCGAGGCGACACAGGATCGAACGCGGTCGGCGGACCATCCGAGCGGAGGATCGGCGCGGCGAGGACGACGAACTCGCCTTCGAGCTCGATTTCCGGCGACGACATGACGGGCGAAGATCCAGGCGAGAACGGCCAGTTCCGGCCTCTAGGGTTTGTAACTCGCCGCGAGAGCCCTTGAGTTCTCCTGAGAGCCCTTTTTCGGTTTGTAACCCCTAAGCCATTGATACACAAAAAAAACGGAAGACCAACCTGAAGTTCCGATCCGACAGCCAGTCGGCCGCGGCCAACACCGATGTCAGCGGCAGCGACGACGACGCCGAGACCAAGCTGGAGGCGGACATCACCCCGCCGTTCAAATGGGTCTACTCGCACTCGACCACCGAGCCGCTGTCGGCGACCAAGAACCTGAACATCCTCGACGACGTCGTCGACCTGTTCCCCCCGACCAAGTCGCTGAACCTGCCGAAGCAGGAGGCGCTGAGCATCGTCGGGGCCCTGTCGATCACCGAGCGCACCTATGACGGGCCGCAGAGCGACCTGGGCCAGCAGGACGCCGAATTCGACCTGACCCTGTGGTACGCTAACGGGTCGTCGACCGTCGCCAGCGCCGAGGTGTCGTTCAAGGTCGAGGACAAGGACGGCGACTTCACCGACAAGGTCGACCAGCGCTCGAAGCTGATGTTCGACACCATCCGCGGCATGACCGGCTGGGTGTCGACCAACCCGACCACCAAGACCCAATGGGTCTACCAATACCAGCCGAACTTCTGCAGCTGACCGAAACGGCGGGCCGGATGCGGAACATCCGGCCCGCTTCGTATCAAATTGTGCGATGCAGCATTCCTGAGACAATTCGCGACAATCCCCGACCGGCCCCGACACAGTTCCGAGACAACCGGCCCGCACTCTGCGCTCCAGGCCATATGGAGCGCAGGCATGGGACGCCCGGTGATTCGGACGTTGGCGGGAGTTGTGGCACTGGCCCTGGTCGGCGGGCTGGCCGGGCTGGGATGGCAGGCGTCGCGGAGCACCGCGGCGACGCCGGCCCAGGCGGCCATGCGGCCGGCCCCCAGCGTGATCGTGTCGCCGCCGCTGCTGCGGCGGGTGGTCGACCAGCGGGAATATGCGGGCCGGTTCGAGCCGACCGCGAGCGTCGAGATCCGCGCCCGGGTCTCCGGCTACCTGCAGACGATCGGCTTCGAGGACGGCCACATCGTGCAGGCCGGCCAGACCCTGTTCACCATCGACCCCCGCCCCTACCAGGCCGCGGTCGCCGAGGCCCAGGCGCAGCTGTCCAGCGCCCGGGCGCAGCGCGACCTGTCCGATCTGGAGCTGCGCCGGGCCGAGCAGCTGGCCGGCACCGCCGCCGTCTCGCGCTCCACGCTGGACCAGCGCCGGCAGCAGAAGCAGGGGGCCGACGCCGCCTTCGAGCTGGCCCAGGCCGGGCTGACCCGGGCGCAGCTGGACCTCGACTTCACCGAGATCAAGGCGCCGATCAGCGGCCGGGTGTCGAACCGGCGGGTCGATGCCGGCAGCCTGGTGTCCGACACCGGCACCCTGCTGACCACCTTGGTCGCGCTCGACCCGATCTACTTCGTCTTCGACATGAGCGAGCGCGACTTCGTCGCCTATGAGCGAGCGGTGAAGTCGGGCGACCTGCGGCCGATCCGGGACCGCGACGTGCCGATCGAGGTGCGGCTGCAGGACGATGAGGGCTGGCCCTATCAGGGCACGATGAGCTTCGTCGACAACCGGCTGGAGAGCGGCGCCGGCACCATCCGCGCCCGCGCCGTGCTGGCCAATGCCGACCTGTTCATCACCCCCGGCCAGTTCGGCCGGCTGCGCCTGGCATCGTCCGGCGAGCGCGACGCCCTGCTGGTGCCGGAGACGGCGCTGCTGACCGACCAGGCCAGCCGCATCGTCATGACGGTGGCCGAGGACGACACGCTGCGGGCCACGCCGGTCCGCCTCGGCGCTCGCCTGCCGGGCGGCCTGCGCGTGGTCGAAAGCGGGCTGCGGCCGCAGGACCGGGTGGTGATCAACGGCCTGCTGCGCGCCCGCGCCGGCCAGAAGGTGGCGCCGCAGCCCGGCGAGATCGCGCCGGCCGCCACCGCGCTGATCAACTGAGCCGACGACCATGCGCCTGCCCCATCTCTGCATCGAGCGGCCGATCCTGGCGACGGTGATGTCCGTCCTGATCGTCCTGATCGGCATCGCCGGCTATCTCACCCTGCCGCTGGCCCAGTACCCCGAGATCACGCCGCCCACCGTCGTCGTCCGCGCCCAGTATCCCGGCGCCTCGGCGGAGGTGGTCAGCAGCACCGTCGCCGTGCCGATCGAGCAGGAGATCAACGGCGTCGAGAACATGCTGTACATGTCGTCGCAGTCCACCGGCGACGGCCAGCTCAGCATCACCGTCACCTTCACCCTCGGCACCGACCTCGACGAGGCGCAGGTGCTGGTGCAGAACCGGGTGGCGGTGGCCGAGCCGCGGCTGCCGGAGGAGGTCCGCCGCCTCGGCGTGACGGTGCGGAAATCGTCGCCGGACATCCTGCTGGTGGTGCAGCTGTTCTCGCCGGATGGCTCGCGCGCGCCGCTTTACCTCTCGAACTACGCCACGCTGCGGATCCGCGACGCGCTGCTGCGGGTCGACGGCGTCGGCGACGTCCGCATGCCCACGGCCCGCGACTATGCCATCCAGGTCTGGCTCGACCCCGACGCGGTGGCCGCCCGCAACCTGACCGCCGGCGAGGTGCTGGCGGCTTTGCGGGCCCAGAACGTCCAGGTCGCGGCCGGCGTGGTGAACCAGCCGCCGGTGGCGTCCGACGGCGCCTTCGAGCTGAATGTCGAGACGCTGGGGCGCCTGTCCGACCCCGCCGAGTTCGAGAACATCATCGTCAAGACCGACGCCGATGGCCGCGTCACCCGGATCCGCGACCTTGCCCGGGTCGAGCTGACGGCGCAGAGCTTCCGCGGCGGCGCCCTGTTCGACGGGCGCATCTCGCAGCCGATCCAGGTGTTCCAGCAGCCCGGGTCGAACGCGCTGGAGACGGCCGACCGCGTGGTCGCGGCGATGGCGCAGCTGGGCCGCAGCCTGCCGGCCGGCGTCGACTACGCCATCCCGTTCAACCCGACCCGGTTCATCGCCGAGTCGGTCAGCGAGGTCTACAAGGCGATCCTCGAGGCCATCGCGCTGGTCGTGCTGGTGGTGATCCTGTTCCTGCACAGCTGGCGGGCGGCGATCATCCCGATCCTGGCGATCCCGATCTCGCTGATCGGCACCTTCGCCGTGATGGCCGGGCTGGGCTATTCGCTGAACAATCTGTCCCTGCTCGGGCTGGTGCTGGCCATCGGCATCGTCGTCGACGACGCCATCGTGGTGGTCGAGAATGTCGAGCGGCACCTGCGCGCCGGCCTGTCGCCGAAGCAGGCGGCGCACAAATCGATGGAGGAGATCAGCGGCGCGCTGATCGCCATCGCCCTGGTGCTGTGCGCGGTGTTCGTGCCGGCGGCGATGATGTCCGGCATCTCCGGCCGGTTCTTCCGCCAGTTCGCGGTGACCATCGCCGCGGCCACCGCGATCTCCGCCTTCGTGTCGCTGACCCTGAGCCCGGCCCTGTGCGCCCTGCTGCTGCGGCCGCACAGCGATCACGCCGCCAGACCGCGCAACCCGTTGCTGCGCGGCCTGGCCGCCGGCGCCCGCGGCTTCAATGCCGGCTTCGACCGGCTGTCGCTCGGCTATGGCGGGTTGACCCGCCGGCTGCTGCGCGTCGGCCTGCTGATGCTGGTCGCCTATGCCGGGCTGCTGGGCCTGACCGGCTGGCAGTTCAGCCGGGCACCGACCGGCTTCATCCCGGTGATGGACCAGGGCTATTTCCTGACCGCGGTGCAGCTGCCGCCCGGCGCCGCCCTGGTCCGCACCGACCTGGCGATGAAGGCCGTCTCCGACCGGCTGGACGCGACCCCGGGCGTGGCCCACACGGTCTCGATCGCCGGGCTGGACGGCGCCACCTTCACCAACGCGTCGAACAGCGGCGTCGTCTTCGCCATCCTCGAGCCCTATGAGGCGCGGGCGGGGCGCGGCCAGACCGTCGACCGGATCATCGCCGACCTGACCGCCCGCCTGGCCGATGTGCCGGAGGCGCGGGTGATCCCGATCAAGCCGCCCTCGGTCCGCGGCATGGGCAACACCGGCGGCTTCAAGCTGATGGTCGAGGACCTGGCCGGCGGCACGCCGGAGGAGCTGGAGGCGGCGGTGCGCCAGGTCGTGGCCGCGGCCGGCCAGTCGCCCGAATTCGCCAATGTGTTCAGCCCGTTCAACACGGCGACGCCGAAGCTGTACGCCGATATCGACCGGGTGAAGGCGGAGATGCTGGGCGTGCCCGCATCCCGGGTGTTCGAGACGCTCGAGATCTATCTCGGCTCGGCCTATGTGAACGACTTCAACCTGCTGGGCCGCACCTTCCAGGTCCGGGCCCAGGCCGACGCCCGGTTCCGCCAGGACCCGGCGGCGCTGGAGGGGCTGAAGACCCGCAGCGACTCCGGCGCCATGGTGCCGATCGGGTCGGTCGCGACCTTCGAGGAGCGGGCCGGCGCCTACCGCATCCCGCGCTACAACCTGTACCCCGCGGCCGAGGTCCAGGGCGCCGCGGCGGCCGGCGTCTCCACCGGCACCGCGCTGGACCGGATGGAGCAGATCGCGGCCGAGGCCCTGCCCGACGGCTACGGCTTCGAATGGACCGAGGTGGCGCTGCAGGAGCGGCTGGCCGACACCAGCGCCCTGCTGATCTTCGCGGCCTCGGCGGTGTTCGTCTTCCTGCTGCTGGCGGCGCTGTACGAAAGCTGGACCCTGCCGCTGTCGGTGGTCCTGATCGTGCCGATGTGCCTGCTGGCGGCGCTGACCGGCCTCCTGGCCGCCGCCATGGACGTCAACATCCTGGCGCAGATCGGCTTCGTGGTGCTGATCGGGCTGGCCGCCAAGAACGCGATCCTGATCGTCGAGTTCGCGCGCCAGGCCGAGGCGGCGGGCGCCGACCGGTTCGCGGCCGCGATCGAGGCGGCGCGGGTGCGGCTGCGGCCGATCGTGATGACCTCGCTGGCCTTCATCCTGGGCGTGGTGCCGCTGGTGCTGGCCACCGGCGCCGGGGCGGAGATGCGCCAGTCGCTGGGCGTGGTGGTGTTCTTCGGGATGATCGGCGTCACCGCCTTCGGCCTGATCTTCACCCCCGCCTTCTATGTCGCCTGCCGCGGGCTGGAGCAGGCGGCCGGGCGCCTGGCCGGCCGCGCCGCCGTGCCGTCGCTGCAGGAGGGCCGTGAATGAGCACGGATGTGATGACCGCCGCCGCGCCCAGGGCCGCCACCGGGCGCTACACCACCCCGGCGCAATGGCTGCACTGGGTCTCCGCGGCGCTGATGCTCGCCGTCCTGGTCCTGGCCTGGGTGATGGAAAGCCTGCCGAACGGCGACGCCTCGCGCGCCACCGTGGTCATGCTGCACAAATCGGTCGGGCTGACGATCCTGGGCCTGACCGCCGTTCGGCTGGTCTGGCGGGCGATCCACCCGCCGCCGCCCACGGCACGGTGGGCGGCCTGGGAGTCGATGGCGGCCACGGCGAGCCATTGGCTGCTGTACCTGGTCCTGCTGGCGATGCCGCTCAGCGGCTATCTGATGTCCGCCGGCCGCGGCCGCGCCATCCCGTATTTCGGCCTGTTCGAGGTGCCGCTGCTGACCCCGGCGACCGACGCGATCTGGCGGATCGGCAGCACCGTGCATTGGGCGGGGCAATGGGCGCTTTACGCCCTCGTCGCCCTGCACATCGCCGCGGCGGTCTGGCACGTCGCCGTCCGACGCGACGGCACGCTGGACCGGATGCTGCCGGAGCAGACCGGCGGGTAATCGGTCGACTTCAAACTGACCTTCGAACTATTGATCCGTCATGGCGAGGAGCGAAGCGACGTGGCCATCCAGGGGCCGGTGCGAGCGGCCCTGGATGGCCACGCCCCTTCGGGGCTCGCCATGACGGAGAGGAACCGGAGAGTCGATCTCGAGGACTGCTGGAATGACCCCGGACCTCAGGGCCCATACCGGCGCCGCGCCTCGATCGCCAGGCCGACCCCGACCGCGCCGAAGCTGTCCCCCTCCACCACCCGGGCGGCCGGCGCCTCGGCCAGCGCCGCTGCGCGGAAGGCCGGCAACAGGGCCGAGCCGCCGGTCAGGAACACGGCGTCGAGCCGGTCCGGGGTGAGGCCGGCCGCCTGGATGCAGCGCCGGATCAGCGCCGACAGCCGGGCGACGGCGTCGCCGATCGCCGCATCCAGCACCGCCCGGCCGGCGCGCAGCCCGAGCTTGGGCTCGACCAGGCGCAGGTCGATCACAGTCGGGTCCTGGCTGCCGAGCGTGATCTTCGCCGCCTCGACCCGCAGCGCCAGGCTGTGGCCGAGATTGCCCTCCAGCACCCGCAGCAGCCGGTCGAATTTCTGGGGATCGCGCGATTCCCGGCGCACGTCGCGCACCTCCGCCACCACCTTGGGGGCGTAGAGCGCGTTGATCCGGCTCCAGGTCGCCAGCATGTGGAAGTAGCGGCTGGGCGCCACCGCACCCTGGCGCTTCATCTTGGTGCCCAGGCCCAGCGCCGGCATCACCGTGGCCAGGCTGAACAGCCGGTCGACATCGGTGCCGCCCAGCCGGATGCCGTCATTGGCCAGGATGTCGGCCGCCCGCTCCGGCAGCGCCTTGCGCAGCGGCCCCAGCCGGACGATCGAGATGTCGGAGGTGCCGCCGCCGATGTCGACGATCAGGGCCACCTCCTCCCGGTCCAGCCCGGCCTCATAGGCGCGCGCGGCGGCGATCGGCTCGTATTCGAAGGACACCTCGGCGAAACCGGCCTCGCGCGCGATCCCCTGCAGCGTATCCTGGGCGGCGCGGTCGCCGGCCGGGTCGTCATCGACGAAATGCACCGGCCGGCCATGCACCACCCGCTCCAGCGCATGGCCGCAGGCGGCCTCGGCGCGCGCCTTCATCTCGGCCAGGAAGATCCCGATCACCTGCTTGAAGCCGATGCGCTCGCGCCCGACCCAGGTGTCCTCCTCGATTAGCGGCGTGCCGAGCACGGATTTGATCGAGCGCATCAGCCGCCCGTCCAGGCTGTCGACATAGGAGTCGATGGCCGAACGGCCGAAGCGCGGCGCGCCGCCGACCAGGTCGAACCAGATGGCGCTGGGCAGCGTGGTCGCCGAGTCCTCGAGCGGCAACAGCCGCGCGCCCTGCGAATCGACGATGCCGAGGGTCGAGTTCGAGGTGCCGAAATCCAGGCCGCAGACCGCCATCTCCGCCTCCGCCGCGCAACGCCGAAAAGCCCCGGGTCCGGTCGGACGGGGCTGGGAAAGGGCGGCGCTTTTAGCGCATGTGGAGATCGAGGGGAAGGGGCCGCGGCGGCGTCACGCCGTCGCGGTGCCCTGCAGGTCGAACGCCTCCGCCACCAGCTCGTAGCTGCGCAGCCGGGCGGCGTGGTCGTGGATCATGCTGGTGATCATCACCTCGCTGGCCACGGTCTCGCCGGCCAGGCGCTCGATCTCGGCCTTCACCGTCTCCGGCGTGCCGACGATCTGGTTGCGGCGCGAGGTCTCGGCGACGCGCTTCTCCTCCGGCGTGTAGGGGTAGGACAGCGCCTCCTCCGGGCTCGGCAGCGGGCTTGGCCGGTTGCTGCGCAGCCGCACCCAGGACAGCTGGTGCGGCGCCGCCAGCCGCTCGGCCTCCGCCGCGTCCTCGGCGCAGTAGACCGAGACGGTCAAGATCGAATGCGGTGCCTGCATCGCCGGCGAGGGCTGGAAGTTCGTCCGGTACAGATGCATCGCCGGCATGGTGTATTGCGGGCTGAAATGATGGGCGAAGGCGAAGCCGACGCCGATATGGGCGGCGAAGCGGGCGCCGAAATCGCTGGAACCGAGCATCCAGACCGGCGGCAGCGGCACATCCTCCGGCACCGCTCGGACGGCCCGGAAAGCGTGGTCCGCCGGGAAGGTGCCGTCGGCGAAGGCGCGCATCTCGGCAAATTGCTCGGTGAAGTCGTCGGCGACGAGGGCGTCGCGCGACCGGCGCATCGCCAGCGCCGTCAGCTGGTCCGAGCCCGGAGCGCGGCCGAGGCCGAGGTCGATCCGGCCCGGATGCAGCGATTCCAGCATCTTGAAGGCCTCGACCACCCGCAGCGGCGCGTGGTTCGGCAGCATCACCCCGCCGGAACCGACGCGGATCCGCTGCGTCACCTGGGCGACATGGCCGATCAGCACCTCCGGCGCGGTCGAGGCGACGCCGGGGATCGAGTGGTGCTCGGCCACCCAGTAGCGGGTGAAGCCCAGCCGATCGGTCAGCCGGGCAAGATCGAGCGAGTTGCGGACGGCCTGGCCGGGCTGGGAGCCGGAGGCGATCGGCGCGAGGTCGAGGACCGAGAGCGGCAATGTCATCTCCTGAACTTTGGCGGCCGCGGCCCCGGTTCAAGGCGCGAGGCGATCCGGCACGGCTGCGCCGGCCGCATGGCGGTCACCCGCAGTGGACGCCCGACGGCTGTGGACACGGGCGAGACTCGGGCCGGGCGCAAAGTCCCGAATTCAATCTTTACGGCCTCTGCGGGTAGGACAGCCGCCGCCCTGGAACCGTAGGAGTGACAGAGATGAAGCCAGAACATGCCCCGCGCCGCGCGATCATCCGGGATTGGATGACACTGCCGCGCGAGCAGCGGCAATCGGTGGAGCAGGCCGCCGCCTTCGCGGCGCGGTCGGCCGCGGCGCGCGACTTCCACTGCGTCGGCGACCGTTCGGCCAGGATCCTGGTCTGGCTGAAGCCCCGCATCGGCCGGTCCTGATCGGGGGCGTCAGGCCCCTGCCCCGCGGCGCGCCGCCACGCCCGGCGCGACCGCGCAGAGCAGTTCGAACATCAGGGTCGCCCCGGTCACGGCGGTCAGGCCCGACGGATCGAAGGGCGGCGCGACCTCGACCAGGTCGGCGCCGACCAGGTCCAGCCCGGCCAGGCGGCGCACCATGCGCTGCGCCTCGCGGGTGGTGATGCCGCCGATCTCCGGCGTGCCGGTGCCCGGCGCCATCGAGGGGTCGATCGCATCGATGTCGAAGGTCGCATAGACGGGCCCGGCGCCGAGGATCTCCAGCGCCTCGTCCATCACGTCGTCGGGGCCGCGGCGGTCGAACTCCTCGATGAAGACCATGCGGATGCCGCAGGCCTTGGCGAAGTCATAGTTGCCGGCATCGGAGATCGAGCCGCGCAGCCCGATCTGGACCATCCGCTTCGGGTCGACCAGCCCCTCCTCGATGGCCCGGCGGAACGGCGTGCCGTGGTTGTAGGGGTTGCCGAAGAAGCTGTCATACGTGTCGGAGTGGGCGTCGAACTGAATCAGCCCGACCGGGTGGCCCGTGGCCAGGCCGCGCAGGATCGGCAGCGACACCAGATGGTCGCCGCCGGCCGAGACCGGCACCGCGCCGGCCTCGCGCAGATCGGCGTAGAAGCCGGCGATCGACTCCAGCGACTTTGCCAGGTTGATCGGGTCGACCGGGGCGTCGCCGCAATCGCCGACCCGCGCCAGGTCGTAGGGCGAGACGCCGGTGACGTGGTGCACCCGGCGCATCAGGCTGGACTGGTTGCGCAGCTCGCGCGGGCCGTGCCGGGCCCCGGCGCGGTTGGTGACGCCGCCGTCGAACGGCACGCCGACCAGGGCGATGTCGACCTCGGCCGGCGTCGCCACCGGCAGGCGCATGAAGGTCGGGATGCCGGCGAAGCGCGGCACCTGGCCCGAATCCAGCGGCTCGAACTTGCCCACCAAGCCCACCTCCCGATCATCCCCGCCCGCCCCGGCGCTGGGCCGGAGCGGGCGGTCCGGCTCAGACGTTCAGCAGCAGGTTCTCGCGTTCCCAGGAGCTGATGACGCGGTGATAGGCGTCGTACTCCTTGTTCTTCACCCACCACACCGCGTCGACCAGCTTCTCGCCCAGCACCTCGCGCAGCGGGCGCGAGGCGGAGAACTTGTTGAGGCTGTCATAGAGGTGGCGCGGCAGGGTGAAGGCCAGGCGCTTGGCCGAGCCCTCGACCGGATTCGACGGCTGCATCTCGTTGACGATGCCGAGATAGCCGCAGGCCAGCGAGGCCGCGAACATCAGATACGGGTTGCAGTCGGCGCCGGCGACCCGGTTCTCGACCCGCTTGGCCTGCGGCTCGTCGATCGGCACGCGGAAGCCGACGGTGCGGTTGTCCATGCCCCAATGGACGTTGATCGGCGCGTCGCTCTCGGGGTCGAGGCGGCGGTACGAGTTCACGTTCGGCGCGAACAGCGGCATCGCCGCCGGCACGAATTTCTGCAGCCCGGCGATATAGGACAGGAACAGGTCGCTGTTGCCGCCGTCCTTGGTGGCGAACAGATTCCGGCCGGTCTTGGCGTCGTTCACGCTCTGGTGCAGATGCATGGCGCTGCCGGGCTCGTTCTGCAACGGCTTGGCCATGAAGGTGGCGTAGACGTCGTGGCGCATCGCCGTCTCGCGCACCGTGCGCTTGAAAATCAGCACCTGGTCGGCGAGGTCGAGCGGGTCGCCATGGTTGAAGTTGATCTCGATCTGCGCCGCCCCGGCCTCATGCGCCAGGGTGTCGACGTCGAGGCCCATCGCCTCGCAGTGATCGTAGATCTCCTCGAAGATCGGGTCGAATTCGTTGACCGCGTCGATGCCGTAGGACTGGCGCCCGGTCTCCGGCCGGCCGGACCGGCCGATCGGCGGCTCCAGCGGGTAGTCCGGGTCGATGTTCTTCTTGACCAGGTAGAATTCGAGCTCCGGCGCCACCAGGGGCTTCCAGCCCTTCGCCTCGTACAGCTTCAGCACCCGCCGCAGCACGTGGCGGCAGGACAGCTCGCAGGGACTGCCGTCGACATATTCCGCGTCGCAGATCACCTGCGCCGTCGGCTCCTCGTACCAGGGCACGATCCGGATCGTCTCTCGGTCGGGCACCATGTAGATGTCGATGTCGGCCGCATTGGTGACGTCGTCGTCGGGGTATTCCCCGGTCACCGTCTGCATGAAGATCGATTCCGGGATTCGCATCCCGCGGGTCTTCAGGCCCTTGATGAACTTCTCGGCGGGCAGGATCTTACCCCGGGCGATCCCGTTGATGTCCGGGACCAGGCACTCGACTTCGGTCACGCCATGGTCGTGAATGAAGTCCACCATTTTTTGCATAGATCATGGCCAGCCCCTTTAGGCGGACCCCGCTTCTCGTTTCAGCCGGGTCACCATAGCCGAGCCCCCCGGGGGGGTGGGAAGCGGAAACGGGCGGCGACATACCCGCCCCGACTCGGCCCGGCTTGACACTTCCAGGCCGCCTGCGAGGATGAAAGCCTCTCGGCAACAATTGCGTGACCAAATGCATGAACACACATCGAACGACATCGTAAGGAATTTCCGCGCGCAATTTCCTGACATCACCCACATCGACGCCCTGGTCTGCGACACGTGCGGCGTCCTGCGCGGCAAGAAGGTTCCCGTCACCGCCCTGGACAGGATCTTCCGTGATGGCCTGACCTTCCCCGGCTCCCTCTTCGCCACCGACATCACCGGCGAAACGGTCGAAGAGACCGGCCTCGGCTTCGCCGATGGCGACGCGGACCGCGACTGCTTCCCCGTCCCGCACACCCTCGACCCCGTGCCCTGGCTGTCGCGCCCGACCGGCCAGGTGCTGCTGGCGATGCAGGACCTCGACGGCTCCCCCTTCTTCGCCGATCCGCGCACCGTCCTGGCCAACATCGTCCAGCGCCTGCGCGACGACGGGCTGCACCCGGTGGTGGCGGTGGAGCTGGAATTCTACCTGGTCGACCGCAAGCGCGGCGAGGACGGGCGGCCGCGGCCGCCGGTGTCGCCGATCAGCGGCAAGCGGCAGGACACCACCCAGGTCTACGGCATCGACGAGCTGTACGATTTCAACGACCTGCTGCACGAGATCTACGACACCTGCGTGGCGCAGGGCATCCCGGTCGACAGCCTGGTCTCGGAATATGCCCCCGGGCAGTACGAGATCAATCTGCGCCATGTCGACGATCCGCTCGAGGCCTGCGACGACGCGGTCCTGTTCAAGCGCGTGGTCAAATCGGTGGCGGCCAAGCACGGGGTCGAGGCGACCTTCATGGCCAAGCCCTACCCGGACCAGGCCGGCAGCGGCTTCCACATCCATATGAGCCTGCTGGACGCGGCCGGCGCGAGCCTGTTCGCCGCCGAGGACCCGCACGGCACCCCGATGCTGCGCCACGCCATCGGCGGGCTCGGCGCCACCATGGCCGAGGGCATGGCGGTGTTCGCCCAGAACCAGAACGCCTTCCGCCGGTTCCAGCCGAACTCCTACGTCCCGCACGCGCCGACCTGGGCCGCCAACAACCGCAGCGTGTCGCTGCGCATCCCGCCGGGCAAGCCGAAGGACCGCCGGGTCGAGCACCGCGTCGCCGGCGCCGACAGCAACCCCTATCTGGTGGTGGCGGCGGTGCTGGCCGGGGCGCATCACGGCATCAAGCGGCAGATCGACCCGGGCCCCCCGGTCCAGGGCAACGCCTACGACAAGATCGAGTCGACCCTGACCCCGTCCTGGATCGTGGCGCTGGAGCAGCTCGACGGCTCGGCCTTCTTCAACGAGTATTTCGGCCGCCGATTCCTCGACGTCTACCTGGCCCTGAAATGGGCCGAGCGGGACAAGTTCTTCTCCCAGATCAGCCAGCTCGAATACGACTGGTACCTGAGCAAGGTCTGAGAATCAGGCGCGGCTGCGACGTTCCTGGCTGGCTTCTGCCGGCCGGGACTGCCGCCGCTTCGGCGCCTCCGGCGGCGGGGCAGCGGCCGGCTCGGCCGGGCGGCGCTGCCGCTTGGCCACAGCAGTCTTGCGGGCGTGCACATAGATCTCGAGCAGCTCCGCCAGCCGCTCCTCATTGCCGGCGGTCATCTCCGCGCGGGTCGCGAAGGCCAGCTCCCGCGCGTCGTGCTCGCCCAGCTGGGTGATCGAATACTTCTTCTGGCGGCGCACGCCGTCCTGCGTCCAATAGGCGGTCCAGAAGGCGGAGGTCCCGCCGGGGCGGACATAGCGCGCGACCCCCGGGATGCCGTGCGGCGTGTTCCGGCGTGGCAGCAGCCGCGTCCGCAGCGACCGGATCTCCTGGTGATCGGGCAGATGCTCCAGCGCGAAGGCCTCGGCGGCGACCTTCGCCTTCTTCGAGGATCCGCCATGGGCCAGGTCGGAAAAGAACCTGCGCGTGTGCCGCCCGGCGACCGAATACCGCACGAGCCAACCGAGCATTCGCTTTGCGGGGTTGTCAATCCGGCTGACGCGCATCGAGATCTCCATGTTGATCATGAGATACTGACACAGCGCGCACCGCTTTTGCAGCAGTTGTCGAGGCATTAACCATTTGTATGATTCCGGCAGCGCCGGATCCGCCGCCCGGGCGGGACTCCCGACCGGAATCCTTCGAGGAGAAGCGAATGCTGGAGCTGCGACCGAACTGCGAATGCTGCGACAAGGATCTGCCGCCCGACTCGCGGGAGGCAATGATCTGCAGTTTCGAATGTACCTTCTGCGCCGGCTGCGCCGAGACGGTGCTGGGCAGCCGCTGTCCGAATTGCGGCGGCGGCTTCGCCCCGCGCCCGATCCGGCCGCCGGCGGCGCTGGCCCGCCACCCCGCCTCGACCGTGCGTGTGCTCAAGCCGGAGGGATGCCGGCCGGCCGGCTGAGTCCGGGATCGATTTCCGGGGTGCGGCAACGACGATCACAACGCCGGTCGACAGGAGGCCTGCGTCCGGGTTTTAATTGTTATGATATAACATTGAAATCATCGGACGAGAGCCATGCCAGACCAGCCGCACCAGACCCTCGAACAGATCGCCCCCGGCGTCCACACCCCGGCCGGCTTCACCCGCGCGACCGGCGAGATCCGCCGCCTGATGGCCGAGTTGGAGGCCGTCGGCCTGTCCCCGGCCGCTTTGGCCTCGGCGCTGTTGACCGAAGCGATGCCGCGCCTGGTGGCCGTGCACGGCACGTCGCGCTGCGCCGAGCTGCTCGGCTCGCTGGCGCTCGGGCTGCGGCTGGACGAGGCCGCGGCCGTCCCCGCCCCGCGCCGGTGGGTGTCGTGACCATGCGGCCGGACGCCCGCCTGCCCGTCACCGTCCTGTCCGGCTTCCTCGGCGCCGGCAAGACGACGCTGCTGAACCACATCCTGCGCAACCGCGAGGGACGCCGGGTCGCCGTCATCGTCAACGACATGAGCGAGGTGAACATCGACGCCGAGCTGGTTCGCGCCGGCGGCGCCGATCTCAGCCGCACCAGCGAGACCCTGGTCGAGATGACCAATGGCTGCATCTGCTGCACCCTGCGCGACGACCTGCTGCGCGAGGTCCGCCACCTGGCCGAGCAGGGCCGCTTCGACTGCCTGGTGATCGAATCGACCGGCATCTCCGAGCCGCTGCCGGTGGCCGCGACCTTCGACTTCCGAGATGAGGACGGCGCCTCGCTGGGCGACGTCGCCCGCGTCGACACCATGGTGACGGTGGTTGACGCCGCCAACCTGCTGGCCGATTTCGGCTCGACCGATTTCCTGCGAGACCGCGGCGAGACCGCCGGCGACGGCGACGGCCGCACCCTGGTCGACCTGCTGGTCGACCAGATCGAGTTCGCCGACGTGGTGGTGATCAACAAGATCGACACGGCGACGCCGGAGCAGCGGCAGATGGTCCGCCGCATCGTCGCCGGGCTGAACCCGGAGGCGGCGATCGTCGAGGCGAATTTCGGCGCCGTCGCGCTCGATTCGATCCTCGGCACCGGCCGCTTCGACTTCGACCGGGCCCGCGAGCATCCGCTCTGGTTCAAGGAGCTGTACCAGTTCGCGGACCACAAGCCGGAGACGCTGGAATACGGTGTCGAGAGCTTTGTCTACCGGGCCCGCCGCCCGTTCCACCCGGCCCGGCTGCATGCCGCCTTCCAGCGGCCCTGGCCCGGGGTGATCCGCTCCAAGGGGCATTTCTGGCTGGCGACCCGGCCCGGCTGGGTCGGCGAGATGAGCCAGGCCGGCGCCGTGCTGCGGCACGAGGCGATCGGCTTCTGGTGGGCGGCGGTGCCGCGGGAGCGCTGGCCCCAGGACCCGGAGATGCGCGGCATGATCGAGGGCCGATGGGACCCGGTGTTCGGCGATCGGCGGCAGGAGCTGGTGTTCATCGGCATCGGCATGGACCAGGCGGCGATCCGGCGCGATCTCGACGCCTGCCTGCTCGACCCACCGGCGGCGGGCGGCTTCGACCCCACGGGCTGGGCCGACCTGCCCGATCCCTTCCCGGCCTGGCGCCGCGCGGCGTAGCCCGATCAGCTAGGCCGAGGCCCGCGACGGCGGCTCCGGCCGCCGGAGCCGTTGCTTCGCCGCGTAGAGCCTGGCGTCGGCCACGGTGGCCAGCCCCTGCTCGTCCTCCGCGTCCCCGGGCAGGAACGCCCAGCCGATGCTGGCACCGACCAAGACCGTGCCGGTGCCCACCGGGATCGGAACGGCCAGGGCCGCCCCGATCCGGCCGGCCAGAGCCTCGATCTCTCCGGCTTTCACCTCGCCGCCGATCACGGCGAATTCGTCGCCGCCGACCCGCGCCACCATCATGTGCGCGGGCAGAACCTGCGTCAGGCGCTCCGACAGGGCGCGCAGCACGGCATCGCCCGCCAGGTGGCCGTGCCCGTCATTGACCGCCTTGAAGCCGTCGAGATCGATCACCATCAGCACCGCGCCCGCCGACCGGCGGCGATAATCCGCGATCCGGTCGCGCAGCGCGGCGTCGAGCGCGTGCCGGTTCGCCAGCCCGGTCAGCGCGTCGTGATTGGCCATGTACTCGATCTTCTGCTCCAGCGCCTTGCGGGCCGAGACGTCCATGAAGGAGCCGACGATGCGCAGCGGCCGCCCGGCCTCGTCGCGCTCGACCGTCCGGCCTCGCGCCAGTTGCCAGATCCAGCCGCCGTCCGGGGCAGGCCAGCGATATTCGGCGACGCAGTCCGGGGACCGGCCGGCCAAGTGCTCCTCCAGCACCGCCACCGCCCTCTCACGGTCATCCGGATGGATCCGGCCCAGATAGTCGTCAAGCGGCCGCTGTGGGGCCTCCGTGGTGCGCTTGGCCAGCGAGCTCGAGTCGAGGGCAGACATCAGGCGGGACGGCACCTCGAGATCCCAGATGCCGTCATTGGTGCCCTCGAAGGCCAGGGCCAGCCGGTTCTCGCTTTCGGCCAGGCGCAGCTCGATCCGGCGGCGCGTCGACATGATGCTGGCGACCAGCACGGCGGCCAGCGCGATCAGGGCGACGGAGAGCCGGGTCGACAGCAGGATCCGCAGCGGGTCCTCGGCCAGCGTCTGCGACGGCAGCCGGTCGAGGCCGAGGCCGAGGGCCGCGAAGATCCACAGCCCGACCAGCGCCGCCATGACCGTGGTCGCGAAGATGCCGGCCCGCATCGCCGACCAGATCAGGGGCAGCAGCAGGTATCCGGTGGTGCCGATGCCGCCGGTGGCCACGCCCAGCGCCGCCATCAGGACCAGCAGGGCCACGGGACCCGCCAGCTCCGGCAGCTCCAGGCGGATGGCGCGGGAGAGCCAGCGGGCCGGCCAGGGCCGCGACGGCAGGGTCAGCGCCACCGGAAGCACCGCCGCCAGGGCGGCGATCTCCGACATCCACCAGGTCCCGGTGTTCAGCAGGATCGCCGGGTCGCCGCGCAGGGCGAAGCCGAGTGCCGAGACGATGCCGCCGGCCAGGGCCGCCACGACGCAGGCGACCCCGACGCGCAGCACCGCGGTGGGATGGGCGAGGTCCCGGTCCTGCGGCCGCAGCGGCGCCAACACGACCAGCCCTGCCGCAATCTCGGCGAGATTGGCCAGCAGCAGCACTGCCGCGAAATCGAGGTCGCGCCCGTAGCACAGGTCGGCCGCGACGAAGGCCACGGCCACCCCGGCCCAGCAGAGCGGGCTGCGGCGGGTGGAGCGGCGCAGGAACCAGCCGATCAAAGCGCCGTTCGCCGGCCAGAACAGGGCGAGCGGCTCCAGCCCCCGGGTGGCGATGCCGAGCACCGCCAGGACGAAGGTCAGGACCGCCGCCTCCACCACCTCGCGAATCTGCATGCGCACCGGCAAGGGCCACACCCCGGGGTCACGGTATATGGTCCTATTTTCACCCTTCGCTCCGGCCGCGACAAGCGAACAGCCGTCGGTGCTGCCTTGGGCTGGCGTCATGCGGGCAGGACATGACGGACCGGGCGTCCGCCCGGCTGGCCGCCCCGGTCCGGCCCGGGCTATTGAAGGCGGCATCCGAGGCCATCAAAACCGTGTCATGCAATTCGCCAGCCCGGGCGGCCATGTCCGCTCCTGGTACGCCGCCACAGCCAACCGCGATCTCCGGTTCCCCTCGCTGGACGGGGACCTGCGCTGCCATGTGCTGGTGGTCGGCGGCGGCTATACCGGCCTCAGCACCGCGATCGAGCTGAGGGAACGCGGCCTCGACGTGGTGCTGGTCGAGGCCCAGCGGGTCGGCTGGGGTGCCTCCGGCCGCAACGGCGGCCAGGCGGTGACCGGCTTCAACAAGGACATCAGCACCATCGCCGGCTGGGTCGGCCGCGACGACGCCCGCAAGCTGTGGGACATGTCGGAGGAGGCCAAGACGCTGCTGCGGCAGCGCGTCGAGCAGTACGGCATCGATTGCGACCTGCGCTGGGGCTATGTGCTGGGCGCGCTGAAGCGCCGTCAGATGGAGGAGCTGGAGGCCCATGTCGCCGAATGGGACGGGCTCGGCTACCACCAGGGCCGGATGCTGTCGCGGGCCGACATCCGGGCGCTGGTCGATGCCCCCGGCTATGTCGGCGGGCTGCTCGACAGCGGCAGCGGCCAGCTCCATCCGCTGAACTACGCGCTCGGCCTGGCCGATGCGGCGCGGGCGCTGGGCGTGCGGATCTTCGAGGACACGCCGGTCACCCGGCTGGACCAGGCCAGCCCGGCGGTGGCGACGACGCCGAAGGGCCGGATCACCGCCGATTTCGTGGCGCTCTGCGGCAACGCCTATCTGCCGGCGCTGTCGGCCGATGTCGACCGCACCATCCGCTCGCGGGTCATGCCGGTCGGCACCTACATCATCGCCACCGAGCCGCTGGGCGAGGCGCTGGCGCAGCAGACCGTGCCGTCGGGCTTCGCCGTCGCCGACATCAACTTCGTGCTGAACTATTACCGGCTGGGGCACGACACCCGGATGCTGTTCGGCGGCGGCGTCAGCTATTCCGGCTACGAGCCGCGGCGCCTGGCCGAAGCCATGCGCAGGACCATGGCGCGCACCCTGCCCCGCCTGGCCGGCAAGACGGTCGAGTTCTGCTGGGGCGGCCATGTCGGCATCACCCTGAACCGCACGCCGCATTTCGGCCGGCTGGCGCCGCACATCTTCTTCGCCCAGGGCTTCTCCGGCCACGGCGTGCTGCTGACCGGCATGGCCGGGCGGGTGATGGCCGAAGCAATCCGCGGCCAGGCCGACCGCTTCGACGTCTTCGCCCGGATCCCGCACCGGCCCTTCCCCGGCGGCCGGCTGCTGCGCATGCCGGCGCTGGTGCTGGCGATGGCCTGGTACCGGCTGCGCGACCTGCTCTAATACGCGGTGGCCCACTGCCGCAGGAGCTCGCGCTCGGCCGCCCGGGCCCGGCCGAGCCAGCGCCGGGCCGGCTGCGACACGGCGAGGACGTAAGGGTCGGTCGCCGCGTCGGCCGCGGCGCGCTGCGCCTCGTCGACGATGAAGATGGCGAAGCCGAGCTGCCGGCCGCTGTTGGCCGACAGGTAGCCGGCCAGGCCGCGGACATAGCCCATGGTGCCGGTCTTCGCCCGCAGCCGGCCGGCCGCCAGCGGCGGCGGCTCGCCGGCATCGGCCTCGGCCCCGCCGTCGGGCCGTTCCGGCATCAGCGCCGGCAGGCCGATCCGGTTGCCCTCGATCAGCACCGCGGCCATCTGCACCGGCGAGATCCGGGCGGCGGTGCTGAGGCCGGATGCCCCCGGGATCGACAGCCCGCTCCAATCCACCTGCGGCTGCTTCTGCGCCCACCAGGCGGCCAGCGTCCGGCCCGCCTCCCCCTGGGTGATGCTGCTGCGGCCCAGCGCCTGCCGCGCCGCCATCATGCCGATCATCTCGGCCGACAGGTTGTTGCTGTACTTCAGGACGCGGGTGACGATCACCGGCAGCGTCTCGCTGTCGTGCCGGGCGATGATCGTCCCCTCGGCCGTGCGTGGCCCGATCGACGGGGCCGGCAGGGCGATCCCGGCGTCGCGCGCGAAGCTGCGGAAGATCTCGGCCGCGGTCGCCGACGGGTAGCGGATCGGCAGCAGGTCGGAGCCCTTGTCCGGCAGCCGCGACGACAGGATCCAGCCCTCATGGCCGTCGACCGGGCGGTAGGGCATGGCCGCGCCCTCGCTGACATCGACCCAGGGCAGCGTGACGTTGCGCCCCTCCGCCACCGCGTCGGCCCGGGCGTCGAGGCGCCCCTGCCGCGTCTGCCAGCTCACCCGCAATGCGTTGAAGTTGACGGCGAGGCCGGTGAGGCCGGGATTGTAGGAGGCGGCCAGGGGCTGCAGCGGGTCGAGGAACGGCAGGGCCTGCAGCACCGTGTCGTCGACGATGAAGCGGCCGGTCACCCTGGTGATGCCGGCCTGCCGGACCTGGCGCACGAGGTCGGCCAGGTCGTTGATGTCGAGGGTGGGATCGCCGCCGCCGATCAGGGCCAGGTCGCCGTTCAGCACGCCCCCCGCGATCGAGCCGCCGGCGGTGACGACGGTGGTGAAGCGGTGGTCGGCGCCGAGGATCTCGATCGCCGCCAGCATGCTGGCGACCTTCATGGTCGACGCCGGAATCATCGGCCGCGTCGGCTGCGCCGCGTCGATCAGCTGGCCGCTCTGGGCATCGAACAGGATGTAGGCGACGTCCCCGGCGGGGAGGCCGCTGCGGGTTGCCGCCGCCCCGGCCTGGGCGCTGGCCGCATGGGCCGGCAGGGAGGCCGCCAGCACCAGCAGCAGGAACAGGCGGAACAGTCTCATCATGGGCACGGGCCGGCATCCTCCGCATCGGGTCGCGCCCTCCTATAGCTCCAGGCGCGGCGAGTCGGAAGCCGTGGCGAGGCCGAAACGGGCACGGCCCCCGCGAGGGGGCCGTGTCGATCGCTCTCCAGACGGGCCGGTTCGGCTAGTAGGCGCCGGCGCCGGGCAGGAAGACCCTCGGGGTCTTGAACAGGATCACGATGTCCCGCCACAGGGTCCAGGTCCGCACATAGTCGACATTGAGGCGGATCTTGGTCTCGTAGCTGGTGTCGCTGCGACCGGAGATCTGCCACACGCCGGTCATGCCGGGCCGGGTGCTGTGGTAGTAGCGGATCGCCGCGCCCCAGCGCTCCTGCTCCTCCTCGAACATCGGCCGCGGGCCGACCAGGCTCATATCGCCCTTCAGCACGTTCAGCAGCTGCGGCAGCTCGTCGAGGCTGGTCTTGCGCAGGAAGCGGCCGATCGCGGTCACCCGCGGGTCCTTCTTCAGCTTGAAGCCGGATTCCCACTCACGCCGCATCTCGGGATTCTTCTGAAGAAGATCCGCCAACAGCTTGTTCGCGTTGGGAACCATCGTCCTGAACTTGTGGCAGTAGAAGATCTTGCCGTGGCGACCGACACGGCGGTCGCTGTAGAAGATCCCCCGGCCGGAACGCCGGATCATCGCCGCGCAGACCAGGAACAACGGCGAAAACAGAATCAGAAAGACGATCGACAATACGATATCCATCAACCGCTTCGCCGCCATGCCCGCCCGCGCCGTCCGGATCGGCGTCTCCGCGGAAATGTCTACGGCGGCAGTATCGACGAGGCTGTCGGACTGCATATTCCTGTACCCCCAGAAAACTGAAACAAAGGAGCAGATCATGTCCCGCCGCCGCAACCGGCAGAACACCCCACGCTGAAATTTCGTCTGACTCCCCGCCCCCTAGTCACTAGGGCCGCGCACATCATAATTGCCTGAAACATGGCAATTTTTAGTGTGGCCTATCGGCCATTGAATGCGCCTCCTATGTATACCGAATGCCGCCAGGGGAGACAATCCATTTATTGCCATGTGTTGCCGCCACGAGCGTGGATAGATCAAGGGCAGAGACAGATAAATTAAACTAATACGAAAGTTATGTTATCTAATCCATTGTTTCTAACCATCTTTCCCGCGAAGAAGCCGGGCCACCAGCTCGCTTTCCCCGACCTTGCCGATCAGCCGGCCGTCATCGTCGAGCACCAGGATCGGCTGCCGTGTCGCCTCGTGCGCGGCGACGAAGCGGCGCATCGAGGCATGCACCGGCATGGTCGCGATCTGCCCCGGCGCCACGCCGTTGATGATGCCGTCGGCGATCTCCAGCGGCCGGTCGTCCTGGGTCACCTGGACCGGCCGGCCGAGATCGTCGACCCGGCAGCGGCAGGTCTTGGCCTTGTCGACCAGGATCGAATCGCCGTCGCGCGGCAGCAGGTCGAGCGGCGTCATCAGCGCTTCGGCGCGCAGCACGTTGAGCGGGTTCACATGGGCGACGAAGTTGGCGACGTAGTCGTCGGCCGGCCTGGTGACGATCTCCTCCGGCGTGCCGACCTGGACGATGCGGCCGGATTCCATGATCACGATCCGGTTGCCGATCTTCAGCGCCTCGTCGAGGTCGTGGCTGACAAAGATGATGGTCTTCTTCAACCGGCGCTGCAGCTCCAGCAGCTCGTCCTGCAGATGGGTGCGGATCAGCGGGTCGAGGGCCGAGAACGGCTCGTCCATCAACAGGATGTCGGCATCGGTGGCGAAGGCGCGGGCCAGGCCGACGCGCTGCTGCATGCCGCCCGACAGCTCGCGCGGATACTTGCCGGCCCATTTGTCGAGATGGACCAGGGCCAGCTTCTCGTCGACCACCCGGTCGCGCTCGGCCTTCGGCATGCCGCGCAGCTCGAGCCCGAGGCCGACATTCTCGCGGATGGTGCGCCAGGGCATCAGCGCGAATTGCTGGAACACCATCGACACCCAGTCGGCCCGCAGCTTGCGCAGGGTGGTCTCGTCGCAGCTGGCGACGTCGACCTCCTCGCCGTCGCAGCGCACCACCATGCGGCCGCGGGTGACCTTGTTGAGGCCGTTGACGCAGCGCAGCAGCGACGACTTGCCGGAGCCGGACAGGCCCATCAGCACGCACAGCTCGCCCGGCGGGACCGAGAGCTCGGCCCCCGCGACCGCCAGGGTGTCGCCGGTCTCGGCCTGGATCTCGGCCCGGCTGCGGCCCTGGTCGAGCAGGGCCAGCGCCCGCTTCGGCGTCGGCCCGAAGATCACGTCGATGGCGTTGAAATGGACCGCGGGAAGGGTGTCGGACATCAGTGCGCCCCTCCGACGGGCCGTTCGCTTTTCACCAGACGATCTAGGATCACGGCCAGGATGACGATGCAGAGGCCGGCTTCGAAGCCCATGGGGACGTTCACCGAGTTGAGGGCGCGCACCACCGGCTTGCCCAGGCCGTCGGCCCCGACCAGCGCGGCGATGACGACCATCGACAGCGACAGCATGATGCATTGGGTCAGCCCGGCCATGATCGTCGGCAGGGCGTGCGGCAGCTCGACCTTGAACAGCAGCTGCCGCCTGGTGGCGCCGAAGGCCTCGCCGGCCTCGAGCAGCGGGCTCGGCACGCCGTGGATGCCGAGATAGGTCAGGCGGATCGGCGCGGCCACGGCGAAGACCACGGTCGAGATCAGGCCCGGCGCGACGCCCAGCCCGAACAGGATCAGGGTCGGGATCAGATACACGAAGGTCGGCAGCGTCTGCATCAGGTCGAGGATCGGCCGGATCACGGCGTAGACCAGCGGCCGGTGGGCGCAGAGGATGCCGATCGGGATGCCGATCACCAGCGACAGGAAGGTGGCGCTGATCACCAGCGCCAGGGTCTGCATCGTCTCGGTCCAGTAGCCGAGATTGAGGATCAGCAGAAGGCCGATCACCACCAGCGCCACCAGCTGCCAGCGCCGGTGCAGCACATAGGCGAGGACGGCGACGAGGGCGATGAAGACCAGCGGCGGCGGCCACAGGAAGACGTCGATCAGCCACTCGATCCCGGTGCCCAGGCCGATCGAGATGGCATCGAAGACGCTGGCGAAATTGTCGGTCAGGAAATCTGTCAGGTGCTTGATCCACAGCCCGAGCGGAATCTTCTGGGACAGCAGCGCGCTCAGTTCGTCCATGCGGCGTCCTTCTTGTTCTGGCCTTTTGGACGACGCGCCGCCCCGGCGGCGGCGCGCCTGTCGGGAAGTCTCAGAGGCCGAGCGACGCCTTGACCGCGCCGAGGCCGTCCTTGCCATCGAAGGTGGTCACGCCGGCCAGCCAGGGGGTCAGCGCATCCGGGTTGGCCTTGAGATAGGCGGTGGCCGCCTTCTCGCGGTCCTCACCACCGGCGATCGCCTCCATCACCGCGGCCTCCATGTCGAGGCTGAAGGCCAGGTTCTGCAGCAGCTTGCCGACATTCGGGCATTCGCCGACATAGCCGGCCCGGACATTGGTGTAGACGGTGGCGCCGCCGAAATTCGGCCCGAAATAGTCGTCGCCGCCAGTCAGGTACTGCAGCGGGTAGGTCTTGTTCATCGGATGCGGCGCCCAGCCGAGGAACACGATCCACTCCTTGCGGCGGACGGCGCGGTCGACCTGGGACAGCATGCCCTGCTCGCTCGATTCGACCAGCTGCCAGGCCTTCAGGCCGAAGGCATCCTTGTCGATCATGCTCTGGACCAGGCGGTTGCCGTCGTTGCCCGGCTCGATGCCGTAGATCTTGCTGGTGAACTTGTCGGCATTCTTGGCCAGGTCGGCGAAGTCCTTGACCCCGCCCTGGTACACGTAGTCGGGCACCGCGAGGGTGTATTTGGCGCCTTCGAGATTGGCCCGGAGGCTCTCGACCGACTTGTCGTCGAAATAAGGCTTGGCGTCGGCGGCCATCGACGGCATCCAGTTGCCGAGGAACACGTCGATGTTCTTGTTCTTCATCGAGACATAGGTCACCGGCACCGACAGCAATTCGTCCGAGGGCTCGTAGCCGAGGCCCGTCAGCACCGTTTTGGTCAAGGCCGTCGTCGCGGTAATGTCGGTCCAGCCGACATCGGAGAACCGCACCTTCTGACAGCTCGCCGGATCGGCCGCCTGGACCGTCCCGGCAGCCAGGGCCAGCCCCAGCACCAGCCCGCTCAAACGCCACGACATCATGATGCGACTCTCCTGTTTGCCCGCCTGTTCGACAATTTTCTTTCGTTACGGGGCTGCCTCGGCCGCGGACCAGCGGCAAAGCGCCTCCGCGCGAGTCTAACGATGGCCCGCGCGCCGCCGCTGGCCGATTTCCGGCATGGCATGACGCAAACCGGACTCATTGCCCGCTGCGGCCCCGCTAGCATGCGGCCGCGGCCGGAGGAGTGGAAGCCATGACGACAGAATTCGACTACGTGATCGTCGGCGCCGGCTCGGCCGGCTGCGTCCTCGCCAACCGGCTGTCGGCCGAGCCCGGCACCCGCGTGCTGGTGCTGGAGGCCGGGCCCGAGGACCGGACCTGGAAGATCCACATGCCGGCGGCGCTGACCTACAATCTCGGCGACGACAAGTACAACTGGCACTACGAGACCGAGCCGCAGGCGGCGATGGACGGCCGCCGCATGTACTGGCCGCGCGGCCGGGTGCTCGGCGGCTCATCCTCGCTCAACGCCATGGTCTATGTCCGCGGCCATGCCTATGACTACGACCGCTGGGCCGAGGAAGGCGCCGCCGGCTGGTCCTATGCCGAGGTGCTGCCCTATTTCCGCCGCGCCGAGACCCGGGCCAAGGGCGGCGACGATTATCGCGGCGCCGACGGGCCGCTCAACGTCTCGACCGGCAGCCAGCCGAACCCGCTGTTCGACGCCTTCGTCCAGGCCGGGCAGCAGGCCGGGTACCCGTTCACCGCCGACATGAACGGCCACCAGCAGGAAGGCTTCGGCAAGATGGACATGACGATCCATCAGGGCGAGCGCTGGTCGGCCGCCAAGGCCTATCTGAAGCCGATCCGGTGGCGGCCGAACCTGACCATCGAGACCGGCGCGCTGAGCACCCGGATCCTGTTCGAGGGCACCCGCGCCGTCGGCGTCGAATATGCCCAGGCGGGCCAGGTCCGCATCGCCCGCGCTGCCCGCGAGGTGATCCTGTGCGGCGGCGCCATCAACTCGCCGCAGCTCTTGATGCTGTCCGGCGTCGGCCCGGCCGACCAGCTGCGCCGGCACGGCATCGCCGTGGTCCACGACCTGCCCGGCGTCGGCCGCAACCTGCAGGACCATCTGGAGCTGTATGTTCAGTACGAGTGCACCAAGCCGATCACCCTCTACAGCGTCGAGAATCCGCTCTACAAGGCGAAGGTCGGGATCGAGTGGTTCCTGTTCCACAGCGGCCTGTGCAGCTCGGCCCATCTCGAGGCCGGCGGCTTCATCCGCTCCCGCCCCGGCATCCGGCACCCGGACATCCAGTACCATTTCCTGCCGTCGGTGGTGAACGACCACGGCCGCCAGCCGGGCGACCGGCACGCCTTCCAGGCCCATGCCGGGACGATGCGCGCCACCTCGCGCGGCTGGGTCGAGCTGCGCTCGGCCGACCCGCGGGCCAAGCCGATCCTGCAGCCGAACTACCTGACCACCGAGGATGACCGCGCCGACATGCGGGCCTGCGTCAGGCTGACCCGCGAGATCTTCGCCCAGGGCGGCTTCGACCCCTATCGCGGATCCGAGATCGCGCCCGGCGCCGCGGTGCGCACCGACGACGAGATCGACGCCTTCATCCGGGCCAGGGCGGACAGCGCCTACCACCCGTCCTGCACCTGCAAGATGGGCGTCGACGAGATGGCGGTGGTCGACCCCGAGACCCGGGTGCGCGGGCTGGAGGGGCTGCGAGTCGTCGACGCCTCGATCATGCCGTCGATCGTCAGCGGCAACCTGAACGCCCCCACCATCATGATCGGCGAGAAGGCGGCCGACATCATCCTGGGCCGCCCGCCCTTGCCCCCGTCGAACGCCCCGGTCTACGAAGCGCCGAACTGGCGGACAGCGCAGCGCTGAAACAGGAGAAAGCCATGGCCATCGGGCTGCATATCGGCGGATTCGCGGTCGACGGAAGCGGCACGGCCTTCGACACCGTCAACCCGGCCACCGGACAGGTCATCGGCCGGGTCGCCGCCGCCTCCCCCGCCGATGTCGACCGCGCCGTCGCGGCGGCCAAGGCCGCCTTCGACGGCTGGGCGGGCATGACCGGCACCCAGCGCGGCCGCATCCTGCGAGAGGCGGTGCGCCTGCTCCGCGCCAACCGCGACCGGCTGGCGCGGATGGAGGTCGAGGACACCGGCAAGCCGATCGCCGAGGCGCTGTCGGTCGACATCGATTCCGGCGCCGACGCGATCGAGTATTTCGCCGGCTTGGCGCCGTCGCTGCACGGCACCCATCACGATTTCGGCCGCGCCTTCGCCTATACGCGGCGCGAGCCGCTGGGCGTGGTCGCCGGCATCGGCGCCTGGAACTACCCGCTGCAGATCGCCTGCTGGAAGTCCGGCCCGGCCCTGGCCTGCGGCAACACCATGGTGTTCAAGCCGTCCGAGCTGACGCCGATGACGGCGGTGGCGCTGGCCGGGATCTTCGCCGAGGCCGGCTTGCCGCCGGGCGTGTTCAACGTGGTCCAGGGCAAGGGCGATGTCGGCCAGGCGCTGGTCACCCACCCTGACGTCGCCAAGGTGTCGCTGACCGGGTCGGTGCCGACCGGCCGCAAGGTCGCGGCGGCCGCCGCCGGGGCGATGAAGCACGTGACCATGGAGCTGGGCGGCAAGTCGCCGCTGATCATCTTCGCCGACGCCGATGTCGAGAACGCCGTGAAGGCGGCGATGATGGCGAACTTCTACACCCAGGGCGAGGTCTGCTCGAACGGCACCCGGGTGTTCGTCGAGGCGCCGCTGCACAACCGTTTCATGGACCTCCTGCTGGCCCGCACCGAGACCATGCGGATCGGCGACCCGATGGACCCGGCGACCCAGGTCGGCGCGTTGATCTCGGCCGACCACCGGGCCAAGGTGCTGGGCTATGTCGAGGCCGGGGTGAAGGCCGGCGCCCGGCTGATCTGCGGCGGCCGCGCCCCGGCCGACCCGGCGCTGGCGGGCGGCTACTTCGTCGAGCCGGCGATCTTCGACGCCTGTCACGACGAGATGTCGATCGTGCGAGAGGAGATCTTCGGCCCGGTGATGACGGTGCTGACCTTCACCGACGAGGATGAGGCGGTGCGCCGCGCCAACGCCACCGAGTATGGCCTGGCTGCCGGCGTCTTCACCCGCGACCTGGCCCGCGGCCACCGCGTCGTGGCCCGGCTGCAGGCCGGCACCTGCTGGATCAACAATTACAACATCACCCCGGTGGAGATCCCGTTCGGCGGGTACAAGCAATCCGGCCTCGGCCGCGAGAACGGCCTCGCCGCGCTGGAGCACTACACCCAGCTGAAGAGCGTCTATGTCGAGACCGGGGACGTCGACTGCCCGTATTGAGGCCCCGACGAGATCGCAGGCCGGCGCCTTAAGGTCGCGGCCGGCCTGCAATCTTGCCCGTCCAGGCTCTCCGGCGCATAGTCCGGCCGCCGTCACGGCGACGGCGGATAGCCCTGGTTCATGAGCAGCTTCCGGATTCGCGACGACACCCCGCACTACACCATCCTGACCAAGCTGCAGCTGATGAGCTGGGGCCTGGTGGTGCTGGTCTGCGCCATCGCCGCGGTCGGGGTGATGCTGCTGTATTCCGCCGGCGGCGGCTCCTGGGATCCCTGGGCCAGCCGGCAGCTGACCCGCTTCGCCACCGGCTTCGTCGTCATGCTGCTGCTGGCGATGGTCGACATCCGGGTCTGGATGAAGCTGGCCTACCCGATCTACGCCATCGTCTTCGCGCTGCTGATCGTGGTCGAGATGATGGGCCATGTCGGCATGGGCGCCGAGCGCTGGATCAATCTCGGCCCGCTGGTGATCCAGCCCTCCGAGCTGATGAAGATCGCCCTGGTCCTCGCCCTCGCCCGCTACTTTCACGGCTTCTCGCTGGTCGAGGTGCGCAACCCGCTGGTGCTGATCGTGCCGCTGCTGCTGATCCTGGCGCCGGTCGGGCTGGTGCTGATGCAGCCGAACCTCGGCACCGCCATGCTGCTGATCCTGACCGGCGGCGCGGTGCTGTTCGCCACCGGCGTGCGGCTGTGGAAATTCGCCGTGGCCATCACGCTCGGCCTGTCGGCGATCCCGATCGGCTGGGAGTTCCTGCACGACTACCAGAAGAACCGCATCTACACCTTCCTGGAGCCGGAGCGCGACCCGCTGGGCGCCGGCTACAACATCATGCAGTCGAAGATCGCGCTCGGCTCCGGCGCCCTGTTCGGCAAGGGCTTCACCGCCGGCACGCAGAGCCAGCTGATGTTCCTGCCGGAGAAGCACACCGACTTCATCTTCGTGGTGCTGGCCGAGGAGTTCGGCATGGTGGGCGCGCTGATCCTGCTGTTCCTCTACACCATGCTGTTCGTCTACGGGCTGATGATCGCGCTCAGCGCCCGCAGCCATTTCGCCCGGCTGGTCGGCATCGGCCTGACCACGACCTTCTTCCTCTATGTCTTCGTCAATGTCGCGATGGTCACCGGGCTGATCCCGGTGGTCGGCATCCCGCTGCCTCTGGTGTCCTATGGCGGCACCGCGATGCTGACCCTGCTGATGGGCTGCGGCATCCTGCTCAGCGTCTGGATCCACCGCGAGGTGCGGGTCCCGCGCAGCGGCATCACGGATTACTGAGAGCCCGGGCTCTCAGGCGTCGCCGCGCAGGGCGGCCTGCAGGCGCTTCAGCTCCGCCAGCAGCACGGTCAGCTCGTCGCGCAGCTCGGCCGAGATGCCCTGGGCGCGGCCCTCGCGGCCGGCGCCGGCCAGGAGCGAGAGCTGCATCTCGTCGCGCGGCTTGCCCGGCTTGGTCCGGGTGACCGGGAGGGGATGCGCCGGACCGGAGGAGGCCGCCTCGCCCGATGCCGCGGCCGGCGCATCGGCCTCGGCCGATTTGCCTTCCTTCAGCAGACGCTGCACGCCCTTGATGGTGTAGCCCTCCTCATAGAGGAGGCGCTGGATCCGGCGCAGCAGCTGGACGTCCTCGGGGCGATAGTACCGGCGGCCGCCGCCGCGCTTGAGCGGGCGGACCTGGGAGAACTTGGTCTCCCAGAACCGCAGCACATGCTGCGGCACGGCGAGGTCGTCGGACACCTCGCTGATCGTGCGATAGGCCGTCGCCGATTTGCGCAGCGGCGCGGGCTTCGCTTCCGATCCTCCCATTCCGGCCATGGCTTACTCGTCGTCGTCCAGGGGAGGATTGGTGCCGTTGATGCGCCCCTTCAGCACATGCGAGGCGCGGAACACCAGCACCCGGCGCGGCAGGATCGGCACCTCCTGCCCGGTCTTCGGATTGCGCCCGACTCGCTGCCCCTTCTGGCGCACGCCGAAGGTGCCGAAGGACGAGATCTTCACCGTCTCGCCGCGTTCGAGCGCTTCGGAGATTTCTTCAAGCACCGTCTCAACAAGGTCAGCGGACTCGTTGCGAGACAAGCCGATTTCTTGATAGAGCGATTCGCTGAGCTGCGCTCGTGTCACCGTTTCCGCCATGCCGCCCCCCCGACGGGCAATTGCGAAGAAGACCGTCGAAGGACGGTACCCTCCACAAAATAATCCGTCAATTCCAAAGCGTTGGGGGAATTTCCTCACGAGCCCCTCCGGCGAGGCCCGCTAACTGCTTAGCAGCAGGCTACCAGCGCACCAGGGCGGCACCCCAGGTCAGGCCGCCGCCCATGGCCTCGAGCAGGACAAGGTCGCCGGCCTTGATGCGGCCGTCGGACACCGCCTCGGCCAGCGCCAGCGGGATCGAGGCGGCGGAGGTGTTGGCGTGCTTCTGCACCGTCAGCACCACCTTCTCCATCGGCAGGTCGAGCTTGCGGGCGGTGGCGTCGATGATGCGCTTGTTGGCCTGGTGCGGCACCAGCCAGTCGATGTCGCCCGGGGTCAGGCCGTTGGCGGCCAGCGCCTCCTCCACCACCTCGGCCAGGTTGATGACCGCGTGCTTGAACACCTCGCGGCCTTCCATCCGGACATGGCCGACCGTCCCGGTCGAGGACGGCCCGCCATCGACGTACAGCTTGTCCTCGTGGCGGCCGTCGGAATGCAGGTGGGTCGACAGGATGCCGGGGTCGTCGGTGGTGCCGCCGCCCTCGACCGCGCGCAGCACCACGGCGCCGGCGCCGTCGCCGAACAGCACGCAGGTGCCGCGGTCGGTCCAGTCGAGCAGGCGGGAGAAGGTCTCGGCCCCGATCACCAGCGCCGTGCGCGCCTGGCCCAGCCGGATCATGTTGTCGGCGACCGCCAGGGCGTAGACGAAGCCGGAGCAGACGGCCTGGACGTCGAAGGCGGCGCCGCGGGTCATGCCGAGCGCGGCCTGGACCCGCACCGCGGTGGCCGGGAAGGTCTGGTCCGGGGTGGTGGTGGCCAGCACGATCAGGTCAAGGTCACTGCCTTCGACCTTGGCCATGGCCAGGGCCTTGCGGGCGGCGGCCAGCGCCAGGTCGGAGGTCTTCTCATCCGGCCCGGCGATGTGGCGGACGCTGATGCCGGTGCGCTGGACGATCCATTCGTCTGAGGTGTCGACCGTGCGGGCCAGTTCGGCATTGGTGACGACGCGGTCAGGCAGGGCAGAACCGCATCCAATGATGCGCGCGCGGCGGACTGTCATTGCGGTTGTTCGATCCCGATCGGAGCAGTCGTTGAAGCCGTCGAAGCAGCGTCGTCGCCGTTCCGACTGCCTTCGAAACGGCTGAACTCCTGCTTCACCTTATCATTGAAACCGTGGATGACCAGATCGACCCCGACATCGATGGCGTTGGCGAAGCCCTCGCCGTCGGTACCGCCGTGGCTCTTCACGCAGATGCCGTTGAGGCCGAGGAACAGGGCGCCGTTGTACTGGCGCGGGTCGGTCCGGTGGCGCAGCCGGCGGAAGGCGCCGCGCGCCAGCAGGTAGCCGATCGAGGCGAGCCAGGAGGATCGGAAGGTGTGGCGCAGCCAAGTCGCGTAGAGCTTGGCCGTGCCCTCGGCGGTCTTGAGCGCGATGTTGCCGGAGAAGCCGTCGGTGACGACCACGTCGACCTTCCCGGCCGGGATGTCGTCGCCTTCGACGAAGCCCTCGAACCGGCCGGGGAACTCCAGCTCGCGCAGCCGCGCGGCGGCATCCCGCACCGCATCCGGTCCCTTCAGCGCCTCGGATCCGACATTGAGCAAGCCGACCGTCGGATCGACCAGGCCGAGCACCGCCTTGGCGAAGACCGAGCCCATGATCGCGAACTGGACCAGGTTCTCGGCGTCGCATTCGATGTTGGCGCCGAGGTCGAGCATGACGCTCTCGCCGCGCAGCGTCGGGAAGAACGACGCGATCGCCGGCCGGTCGATGCCCGGCAGCGTTTTGAACACGACCTTCGCCGTCGCCATCAGCGCACCGGTGTTGCCGGCGGAGACGACGCATTGCGCCTCGCCCGCGGCCACGGCGTCGATGGCCAGACGCATGCTTGAGTTGCGCCCGCCGCGCAGCGCGGCGGAGGGCTTGTCCTCGTTGGTGATGACGTCGGCGGCATGCCGAATCGTCGACACCGCGGCCAAGGCCGGCCGTTTCGCCAGAAGCGGCGCGATCCGCGCCTCGTCACCGACGATCAGGAAGTGCACGTCCGGATGGTGCGTGCGGGCGATCTCAGCCCCTTCGAGCACCATCTCTGGCGCCCGATCGCCCCCCATGGCGTCGAGCGCAATCGTCACTGGGCCAGAGGCCGCCGGGTCGGACATTCCCTATGCGGGCGCAGTCGATCAGGCGGTCGCCGTCGTCTCGGTGACGACCTCACGGCCGTGATAGTGGCCGCAGGCGTCGCAGACATGGTGCGGACGGGCCAGCTCACCACAATTGGCGCATTCGACATAGGAGGCGCCGGCCAGAGCGTGGTGCGAACGCCGCATGTCGCGCCGCGACTTCGACGTCTTCTTCTTCGGAACAGCCATTTGCTTGAACTCTCGATACGAAAAGGCGGCACCAGGGGGGCCGCCTCGGACGGGCGTTACTTAATGGAAAAGGGGCTACGGGGCAAGGAAAAGCGATCCCTTGCCCATCACTGGCCTGCCTTGTCGCCGCCGCCGCCCTTGAGCACGGCGAAGGGGCGGCGCGTCTCCGTCTCGCCCTGCGGCGGCTCGGCCGCGGGCTCCGGCGCGTCGGGCGCGCGCGGATAGGGGTCGGGCGCGCGCGGATAGGGGTCGAGGGCGAGCGACAGGTGCTGCGCCGCCAGCTCGCCGAGATCGATGCGGCCGTCGGCCAGCGGCTCGACCTCCGCCGCCAGCGGGTCGACCTCGATCTCCGCCTCGTCCCGCCCCGCCGCCTGGGCGAAGACCGCCTCGATCTCGTCCTCGACCGCGGCGGGCACGGGGTCCAGCGTCACCACGCAGCGCTGCACCACCGCGGCGGTCAGCGTGCCGGTCACCACCACGGTGTCGCCGCGACCGGGCGTCAGGGTGAGTCGGGCCTTGAGCTGGTCCAGCGCCAGCAGGTCGAAGCGGCGGGCGAGCGCGGCGCGCTCGGCCTCGTCGGCCTCGATGGCGATGGTGCGGCCGCCGCGCGGCAGGGTGTTGACGCCGACCACGCGGCTGAATTCGGGGGTCGTCATCAGGCTGCCTCCATCATCCCGGGCGCCGGGCCGAACCGGACCTCGCCGGCCAGGAACGCCGCCACCGGCTGCGCCGCCAGGCCGGCCACCTCGCGGCGCAGATAGGCGGCAACCGCCCTCACCTGCCCCGGCTCGGGCTCGATCGTGCCGTAGAGGTTGCGCCGCAGCGCCGCCTCCAGCTCCTGCGGATCAGGGGTGGCCAAGCCATGGTCATAGGCGACGACGCGGCCATAGAAGCCGCGCCCCATCGCCTTCACCTTCTTGCCGATGCTGAAATCGGTGACGCCGATCTCACGCAGGCTGAGGTCCATGTCGCTGACCATGTGGTCGAACAGGGCCTGGGCGAAGTCGGGCGCCGGCGGCGCCTCGCGCTTCAGCCGGTGCAGCACCAGGAAGGCGTGCAGGGCCAGCGCCTCGAACCGGCCGTCCAGCGTGTCCGGCACGCCGCAGGCGGTGTAGAAGGCGGGGCTGCGCGCCTGCTCGACCAGCTTGACGTAGAGCTCGGCGGCGACGCGTTCGCGGCGGTGGCGGGTGAACAGCTTGGACAGCACGGGATCGATCGGTTTTGCGCAAAGGACGGCGATATTGGTCGAACTCGACGTGGTGTGCTAGAGGGAAGCCTTCAATTGGGAGCCCTCCGGGGCGCGGAGACATGAGGCGATGACGGAAAGAGCAAGGGTCGTCCGGACCATGGCGGCCGGCCTGCTCGTGGCGGCGGCGCTGACGGCCTGCACGCCCCGGGTGGCGACGCGCGGCAACCTCGTCGAGGATTACCGGCTCGAGCAGGTCCACACCGGCACCAGCACCAAGGCGGATGTGGCGACGATCCTGGGGACCCCTACCACGGTGTCTACCTTCGACGACAACACCTGGTACTACATCGGCCAGCGGGTCGAGACGGTGGCCTTCTTCGCCCCCGAAGTGACCAAGCGCCGGGTTCTGCGCATGCAGTTCGACCCGACCACAAGCACGCTGACCGAACTGAAGGAGCTGAACCTGGACGATGGCGAGCAGGTGGCGCTGGTGTCGCGGGAGACGCCGACGCTGGGCCGCCGCATCGGCATCCTGGAGCAGTTCCTGGGCAATATCGGCCGGTTCAACAGCGACGGCAGCGGCACCGCCACCGCCGCCCGGGGCCGCCCGGTCGGGGCCGGCGGCACCGCCAGCTCGGTCGCCGGCGGCAACTACTAGCCGCCAGCCGAGGGCATGAAAAAACCCCGGCGCCGACGGCGCCGGGGTTTTTGTCATGAGCGCGGCGATCAGTGGGCGAGGATCGCCAGCAGCAGCAGGGCCACGATGTTGGTGATCTTGATCATCGGGTTGACCGCCGGGCCGGCGGTGTCCTTGTAGGGGTCGCCGACGGTGTCGCCGGTGACAGCCGCCTTGTGCGCGTCCGACCCCTTGCCGCCGTGATTGCCCTCCTCGATGTACTTCTTGGCATTGTCCCAGGCGCCGCCGCCCGAGGTCATCGAGATGGCGACGAACAGCCCGGTCACGATGACGCCGAGCAGCATCGCCCCGAGCGCCGAGAAGGCGGCGGAGCGGCCGGCGATCACCTCGATCACGAAGTACAGCACGATCGGCGCCAGCACCGGCAGCAGCGACGGCACGATCATCTCGCGGATCGCCGCCTTGGTCAGCATGTCGACCGCGCGCTTGTAGTCCGGCCGGCTGGTGCCGGCCATGATGCCGGGATCCTCGCGGAACTGGCGGCGCACCTCCTCCACCACCGATCCGGCGGCGCGGCCGACCGCGGTCATGCCCATTGCACCGAACAGATAGGGCAGCAGGCCGCCGAGCAGCAGCCCGACGACGACATAGGGGTTGGCCAGGGAGAAATCGAGCGTCAGGCCCTGGAAGTAAGGGTGTTCGCCCGGGTTGGAGATGAAGAAATTCAGGTCCGAGGTGTAGGCCGAGAACAGCACCAGCGCACCGAGGCCGGCGGAGCCGATGGCATAGCCCTTGGTCACCGCCTTGGTGGTGTTGCCGACCGCGTCGAGCGCATCGGTGGTGACCCGGACCTCCGCCGGCAGGTCGGCCATCTCGGCGATGCCGCCGGCATTGTCGGTGACCGGGCCGTAGGCGTCGAGCGCCACGACCATGCCGGCCAGCGCCAGCATGCTGGTGACCGCGATGGCGATGCCGAACAGGCCGGCCAGCAGGTAGGTGACGATGATGGCGACGCAGATGATCAGCGCCGGGATCGCGGTCGATTCCATCGAGATCGCGAGGCCCTGGATCACATTGGTGCCGTGGCCGGTGGTCGAGGCCTGGGCGACCGACTGCACCGGCCGGAAGTTCGTGCCGGTGTAGTACTCGGTGACCCAGATCAAGAGGCCGGTGACGACCAGGCCGCTGACCCCGCACAGGAACAGCGACAGGCCGCTGAAGCTGCCGCCGCCGACGGTGTAGCTGCCGCCGAAGCCGATCACCACCCAGGTGACCAGGAGGATGCCGACCAGCGACAGCACGGCCGAGACCACGAAGCCGCGGTACAGCGCCCCCATGATGTTGTTCGAAGGCCCGAGCTTGACGAAGAAGGTGCCGGCGATCGAGGCCGGGATGCAGATGCCGCCGATCGCGAGCGGATAGACCATCATCCACGACATCACGCTGCCGAGCTGGGCGAAGAAGATCGAGGCCAGCACCATGGTGGCGACGGTGGTCACGGCATAGGTCTCGAACAGGTCGGCGGCCATGCCGGCGCAGTCGCCGACATTGTCGCCGACATTGTCGGCGATCACGGCGGGGTTGCGCGGGTCGTCCTCGGGGATGCCGGCTTCGACCTTGCCGACCAGGTCGGCGCCGACATCGGCGCCCTTGGTGAAGATGCCGCCGCCGAGGCGGGCGAAGATCGAGATCAGCGAGGCGCCGAAGCCGAGCGCCACCAGCGGATCGATCAGGCCGCGGCCGCTGGCGCCGGAGGCGAGCAGGATCGAGTAGTAGCCGGCGACCGCGATCAGGGCCAGGCCGGCCACCAGCATGCCGGTGACGGCGCCGGAGCGGAAGGCGATGGCAAGGCCGGCGGCCAGGCCCTGGCGGGACGCCTCGGCGGTGCGGACATTGGCGCGCACCGAGATGTTCATGCCGATGTAGCCGGCGGCACCCGACAGGACCGCGCCGATGATGAAGCCGATGCCGACCGAGATGCCGAGAAGCAGCGAGACGATGATGGCGATGACCACGCCGACCACGCCGATGGTGAGATACTGCCGGTTCAGATAGGCGCCGGCGCCTTCCTGAATCGCGGCGGCGATAGCCTGCATTCGGGCATCGCCCGGACTGGCCGACAACACGCTCCGTGAAGCCCACACGCCATAGGCTAACGCGCCGAGGCCGCAGGCCAGCACGAAGACAAGGACCGCTGACATCATTTTCTTGAGTCCCTCGCCCCTGTTGATGACGCACCGGCCCGCTTCAGGCCGGCTCCGCTTCTTTTGCGCGCAAACGATGCCAGAGCAGGAAGGTCAGGGCAATCAGCGTGAAATTTCTTTGCTTTGTGGCACTGGAGAGGGCTTGCAAGGCAGCGATTCGGGCCGTTTGAGGGCGTTTTGAAGCGGCGCCGCGCTCAGAAATGCCGCCAGCCGGTCAGCGACTCGACAGGGCTGCCCTGCGGGTCGAGCAAACGCGCCCCCTGCCCCGCCGCGACCCGGCCGATCCGCGTCACCGGCGTGCTCGCCCCCGCGGCCGCCGCCTCGATCGCGGCGCGGGCCGAGACCGGGGCGCTGAACAGCAGCTCGTAATCCTCGCCGCCGCCCCAGGCCACGTCCTGCAGGGCCGGGTCGAGGGCGATGGCGGCGCGGGCGGCGTCGGACAGCGGCAGCCGCGTCAGCTCGACCTCCGCCGCCGTGCCGGAGGCGTCGCAGAGATGCGGCAGATCGCCGGGCAGCCCGTCCGACACATCCATCGCCGCATGGGCCAGCCCGACCAGGGCGCGGCCGAGCGCCATCCGCGGCTCCGGCACGCGGTGGCGCTGCGCCAACGCCGCGGCGGCGTCGGGCGCCAGGCCGGGCAGCCGGCCGAGGATCACGCGCAAACCCAGCGCCGCGTCGCCCAGCGTGCCGCTGACATAGAGGTCGTCGCCGGGCCGGGCGCCGGAGCGGCGCAGCATCGCGCCCTGCGGCACCGTGCCGAAGGCGGTGACCGACAGCACCGCGGTCCCCGGGGTCCGCACCGAATCACCGCCGAGCAGGCCGATGCCATACAGCGCCTGGTCGGCCGCCAGCCCTTCGACGAAGCGTTCGATCCAGCTCTCGTCCGGCTGCACCGGCAGCGCCAGGGTCAAGGTATAGGCGAGAGGCGCCGCGCCCTTGGCCGCCAGGTCCGACAGGTTGGAGCGCACCAGCTTCTGCGCCACCCGCATCGGATCCTCGTCCGGCAGGTAGTGGACGGTCTCGACCATGGCGTCGGTGGTGACCACGAGGTCGCGGCCCTCGCCGGGGTCGAGCAGCGCCGCATCGTCGGCCAGGCCGAGCGCGCCGGGCGTGTTGCGGGCCAGCGGCCGGAAGTAGCGGTCGATGCGCTCGAACTCGCCGAGGCCCATGGCGGCTCCTGCGGTCAGCCGGCTCGGGGCTCGCCGCCCCTGGATTCATGGGGCCGCTGCTCGCGGGCGATGCGGTCGAGCACCGCATTCACCATCGCCGGCTCCTTGCCGCCGAAGAAGGCGCGGGTGACGTTGACATATTCCGAGATCACGATCGGCGCCGGCACGTGCAGATTGGCCAGCAGTTCCCAGGCCCCGGCCCGCATCACGCAGCGCAGCAGCAGGTCGAGCCGGGCCAGCGAGAACTGGCTGTCGAGCGCGCCGGACACCAGGGCGTCGACCTCCTCGCTGCGCACCCGGGTGCCGCGCACGATGTCGCCGAACAGCGGCGCGTCGGGCTCGACCATCGCCTCGCCCTCGACCGGCTCGCCGAAGCGGTGATGGACGAACTCGGCGATCACCTTGTCGAGCGGCGTGCCCGACTGCTCGAGCTGGTACAGCGCCTGGACGGCGGCGAGGCGCGCGGCGCCGCGGCGGGCCTTGGCGGAGGGTTTTGGAGTCGCCATCGGTCAGGCCGTGAGTTGCTTGAAATGCCGCTTGAGCTCGATCATCGCCAGGGCGGCCCGGGCGGCGCCGCCGCCCTTGTCCATCTCCGCGACCCTGGCGCGGGCCCAGGCCTGGGCCTCGGTCTCCACGGTCAGGATGCCGTTGCCGATGGCTAGGCCGTGGCGCAGGGCGAGGTCCTGCAGGCCGCGGGCGCTCTCGTTGCACACCGTGTCGTAATGCGAGGTCTCGCCGCGGATGACGCAGCCGAGCGCGACATAGCCGTCGAAGCGGCGGGCCGAGGTCGAGGCGATCTGCACCGCGGCCGGGATCTCCAGCGCCCCCGGAACGACGGCGCGCTCAAAGGTGGCGCCGATCTGCTCCAGCACCGCGACGGCGCCGCGCGCCAGCTCGTCGGTGATGTCCTCGTAGAAGCGGGCCTCGACGATCAGGATGTGCGGCGCTGGCCCCGTGAAGGACACCGGCCGCGTCTCGGTCTTGGCGACCATCTCAGTCCTCCTGGATGCCGGCGATGGCGCGCTGCTCGACCACGGTCAGGCCGTAGCCGTCGATACCGACGATGGTGCGGGGATGATTGGACAGCACGATCAGCTTGCGCACGCCGAGGTCGAGCAGGATCTGGGCGCCCACGCCGTAGTCGCGCAGCTCGTGCCCACTCTCCTTCGCCGGCATGCCCTCCAGCCGCCGCTGCAGCCGCTCGCTCAGGCTGTCCGGCTGCGGCTCGCGGATCAGCACCACGACGCCCCTGCCCTCGCGGCCGATCTCCGCCATGGCGCCGTGCAGGATGCCGGCATTGCCGCCATGGACGTCGCCGAGCACGTCGTCCAGCACGTTCAGCGCGTGCATCCGCACCGGCACCGGCTCGTCGCCGGAGATGTCGCCCTTCACCAGCACGACATGCTCGGCATAGCGCGCGGTGTTGACATAGACCATCATCTTCCAGTCGCCGCCCCAGCGGCTCTCGATCGTGGTCTCGAGCTTGCGCTCGACCAGCGATTCCTGGCAGCGGCGATAGGCGATCAGGTCGGCGATGGTGCCGATCTTGAGGTTGTGGAACTGGGCGAACTTCACCAGGTCCGGCAGCCGGGCCATGGTGCCGTCGTCGTTCATGATCTCGCAGATCACCCCGGCCGGATACAGCCCGGCCAGGCGCGAGATGTCGACCGCCGCCTCGGTGTGGCCGGTGCGCTCCAGCACGCCGCCGTCGCGCGCCACCAGCGGGAAGACATGGCCGGGGGTGGCGACGTCGGCCGGGCCGCAGGCCGGGTCGATCGCGACCGCGATGGTGCGGGCCCGGTCGGCCGCCGAGATGCCGGTGGTCACGCCCTCGCGCGCCTCGATCGAGACGGTGAAGGCGGTCTGGTGGCGCGAGGCGTTGCTGCGCGTCATCAACTGCAGGCCGAGCTCGTCGATCCGCTTGTGCTCCATCGCCAGGCAGATCAGGCCGCGGCCGTAGCGGGCCATGAAGTTGACCGCCTCGGCATCCGCCATCTGCGCCGGGATCACCAGGTCGCCCTCGTTCTCCCGGTCCTCATCGTCGACCAGGATGAACATGCGGCCCTGGCGCGCCTCCTCGATGATCTCGTCGATCGGCGAGAGCAGCGCCTGGTCGTCGGGGCTCAGCCGGCTGTCTTGCGATCCCGCAGCAGGCGCGCCGTGTACCGCGCCAGCATGTCGATCTCCAAGTTCACGCGGCGATCCGTGCTTAAGCTTCGAAAGGTCGTGCATGACTGCGTGTGCGGAATGATGTTGACGCCGAAGCGGCAGGTCCCCGACGGGGTGTCGGCGACCTCGTTGACGGTCAGCGAGACGCCCTCGATGGCGATCGAGCCCTTGGAGGCGATGGTGTCCGCCAGCTCGGCCGGGGCCTCGATGGTGAAGCGGACGCTGTCGCCCTCGGGCCGGCGGTCGATGATGGTGCCGACGCCGTCGACATGGCCGTAGACCAGATGGCCGCCGATCTCGTCGCCGAGCCTGAGCGAGCGCTCGAGATTGACCTCGGTGCCGACCGCCCAGTCGCCCAGCGTGCTGCGCGACAGGGTCTCGGCCGAGGCCTCGACCGCGAAGCGGCCGGGCCCGGTCTCGATCACGGTCAGGCAGACGCCGTTATGAGCGACCGACGCGCCGATCTCGATCGTCGCCGTGTCGAAGGCCGTCTCGATGATGTAGCGGGTGTCGCCTCGCCGCTCGATCGCCGCGACGCGCCCCACATCGGTGATGATGCCGCTGAACATGGCGGGCACCCTATGACGAGTGCGGTGTGGTTTCCAGCGAAACCACACGAAACCAGACGCAGCGGACGCCGGTCAGGGTCGCTCACCGCGCAGCTGCTCGACGAAGTCGCTGAACGCGCCGGGTTCCTGGAAGTCGCGGTAGACCGAGGCGTAGCGGATATAGGCGACCTTGTCGACGCCGCTCAGCGCCTTCATCACCATTTCGCCGATCGCCTTGGACGGGATCTCGCTCTCGCCCGAACTCTCGAGCTGGCGGACCAGCGAGTTGACGATCCGCTCCAGCCGCTCGATGTCGATGTCGCGCTTGCGCAGGGCGATGCGCATCGAGCGCAGCAGCTTCTCGCGGTCGAAGGGCTCGCGCTGGCCGGCCGACTTGATCACCGTCAGCTCGCGCAGCTGGATCCGCTCGAAGGTGGTGAAGCGGGCGCCGCAGGCCGGGCAGAAGCGCCGCCGCCGGATCGCCGAATTGTCCTCCGTGGGCCGCGAATCCTTCACCTGGGTATCGTCGTGGCCGCAGAATGGACAGCGCATCGGTGCCCCCGGAAATGGTTTCGCCCACAGCGAATGGATACCATCCGTTGTGGGCGAACCACAATCTATCGAGTGTCAGGCGGGACGGATTCCAATCCTGGACCGTCCCAAAGGCCTCAGAGGTCCGGGTAGATCGGGAACCGGGCGCAGAGCGTCTCGACCCGGGCCCGCACCGCCTTCTCGACCGCCGAGTTGTCCTCGGGGTTGGCGGCGAGGCCATCCAGCACCTCGACCGCCATCTCGCCGATCTGGCGGAACTCGGCCAGGCCGAAGCCGCGCGAGGTCGCGGCCGGGCTGCCCAGGCGGACGCCGGAGGTGATGGTCGGCTTCTCCGGATCGAACGGCACGCCGTTCTTGTTGCAGGTCATGCCGGCATGCTCGAGGCTGGCCTCGGCCGCCTTGCCGGTCAGCTTCTTCGGCCGCAGGTCGACCAGCATCAGATGCGTGTCGGTGCCGCCGGAGACGATGTCGAGCCCGCCGGCGCGCACGGTCTCGGCCAGCAGCTTGGCGTTGTCGACCACCGCCTTGGCGTACAGCTTGAACTCCGGCCGCAGCGCCTCGCCGAAGGCCACAGCCTTGGCGGCGATGACATGCATCAGCGGGCCGCCCTGCAGACCGGGGAACACGGCCGAGTTGATCTTCTTGCCGATGTCGAGGTCGTTCGTCAGCACCATGCCGCCACGCGGCCCACGCAGCGTCTTGTGCGTGGTCGTGGTGACGATGTGGGCGTGCGGCAGTGGGCTGGGATGCACGCCGCCGGCGACCAGCCCGGCGAAATGCGCCATGTCGACCATGAGATAGGCGCCGACCGAATCCGCGATCTGGCGGAAGCGCGGGAAGTCGATGACGCGCGGATAGGCCGAGCCACCGGCGACGATCAGCTTCGGCTTGTGCTCGGTGGCCAGGCGCTGCAGCTCGTCATAGTCGATCCGCGCGTCCTCGCGCCGGACGCCGTACTGCACCGCGTTGAACCACTTGCCGGACTGGTTCGGGGCGGCGCCGTGGGTCAGGTGGCCGCCGGCCGCCAGCGACATGCCGAGCACGGTGTCGCCCGGCTGCAGCAGGGCGAAGAACACCGCCTGGTTGGCCTGGGCGCCGGAATGCGGCTGGACATTGGCGAAGGCGCAGTCGAACAGCTTGCAGGCGCGCTCGATCGCCAGGGTCTCGGCGACGTCGACGAATTCGCAGCCGCCGTAGTAGCGACGGTTCGGATAGCCCTCGGCATATTTGTTGGTCAGGACCGAGCCCTGGGCCTCGAGCACGGCGCGCGAGACGATGTTCTCGCTGGCGATCAGCTCGATCTGCGTCTGCTGGCGCTTCAGCTCGTCCCGGATGCCGCGCAGCACGGCCGGGTCGGTGTCTTCCAGGCGGGCGGTGAAGAGGGAGCTGGCGGCGGTCATCTTGGCGGCGGAGTCGGGAGAGCTCATGGGCAAATCATCCTGGTCAGGCGGCAGGCGCGTCGAGCTTGGCGATGCGGTCGCCGTGCCGACCGCCTTCGTAGTCGGTGGACAGGAACACGGCAAGGCAATCCCGGGCGGTCTCGAAGCCGATGATTCGGGCGCCGAGCGCGAGCACGTTCGCATCGTTGTGCTGGCGGGACAGCCGGGCGGTGGTGACGTCGTGGCAAAGCGCCGCACGGATCCCGCGATGGCGGTTGACGGCGATCGAGATGCCGATGCCGGTGCCGCAGACCACGAGGCCGCGCGACGCCCGGCCGTCACCGATCGCCTGCGCCACGGCGTGGCCGAAATCAGGGTAATCGACCCGGTCCGGGCCGTTGGTGCCGAGGTCGAGCACCACCAGCCCCTGCGCCTCGATCACGGCCCGGAGCTGGTCCTTGAGGGCATAGCCGGCATGGTCGGCGGCGATGGCGACAGTCTTGGCGGCGTCGGTCATTTTGGTCCGGCGGAAGGGGTACGGGCGACCTTCGCATATTTTACGTTGGAGAGTGAGCCGGAACGTGGCTCAATTCGGGCGCGCGGGCCGGTTGGACCCGGCCGCAGCTTGCAGTTGTAGAATAGTCAGTAGTTTTCCCATTATCGTTGACATGCGCCATATCAAATGCGACCCCGTTGTCGCTGTTGACGACAGATAGAAAAGGATTTGAACAATGGAGGATCAAGCAAGCATGAGCGGTCGAAGCACTGCCGATCTGGTGCAGATGACCACCCAGATTGTGACATCCTATATTTCCCGCAACACGGTCCCGACCGATCAGCTCGGGACGGTGATCCAGACCATTCACGATGCATTGCGAAATGTCGGGTCCGCACCGGCGGCCGCACCGGCTCAGACGCCGGCCAAGCCGGCGGTGCCGATCCGGCGGTCGATCCAGCCGGACTACATTGTCTGCCTGGAGGACGGCAAGAAGCTGAAGATGCTGAAGCGGCACCTGCGGACGACCTACAGCCTGTCGCCCGAAGAGTACCGGGCGAAATGGGGCCTGCCGGCCGACTATCCCATGGTCGCGCCGAACTATGCGGCACAGCGCTCCGCCTTCGCCAAGAAGATCGGCCTGGGCAAGGCCCGGCACGGCTGATCGTCTGCGCCCGGGGCCGGGACGCCGCAGCGTTAGCCCGTATGCGGGCTTGGGCTGGCGGCGCCCCGGCCCCTGTGCTGTTATGCGCCCAGGTTTTTGATCGTTTCCGGAGTTCGCCCATGACTTCCGCCGCCGCCACCGCGGCCGCCAAGCCGGCACAGACCGGCCGTGCCGCCTTCCAGTGGGAGGACCCGCTCCTGCTCGAGGAACTGCTGACCGAGGAGGAGCGCATGGTGCGCGACGCGGCGCGCGCCTATTGCCAGGAGAAGCTGCTGCCGCGCGTGCTCGAGGCCAACCGGCACGAGGTCTTCCATCGCGAGATCATGAACGAGATGGGCGAGCTCGGCTTCCTCGGCTCGACCATCGACGGCTATGGCTGCGCCGGCGTCAACTATGTCTGCTACGGCCTGATCGCGCGCGAGGTCGAGCGCGTCGACAGCGGCTACCGCTCGGCCATGTCGGTGCAGTCGAGCCTGGTGATGCACCCGATCTATGCCTATGGCACCGAGGAGCAGCGCCAGAAGTACCTGCCGCGCCTGGCCACCGGCGAGATCGTCGGCTGCTTCGGCCTGACCGAGCCCGACGCCGGCTCCGACCCCGGCTCGATGAAGACCCGGGCGCGCAGCGTCGCCGGTGGCTACAGCCTGTCCGGCGCCAAGATGTGGATTACCAACTCGCCGATCGCGGACGTCTTCGTGGTCTGGGCCAAGGACGACAGCGGCGAGATCCGCGGCTTCGTGCTGGAGCGCGGCATGAAGGGCCTGTCCTCGCCGAAGATCGAGGGCAAGTTCTCGCTGCGCGCCTCGACCACCGGCGAGATCGTGATGGACGAGGTGTTCGTCCCGGAAGAGAATCTGCTGCCCAACGTCAAGGGGCTGAAGGGCCCGTTCGGCTGCCTGAACAACGCCCGCTACGGCATCGCCTGGGGCGCGATCGGCGCGGCCGAGTTCTGCTGGCACACCGCCCGGCAGTACACGCTGGACCGCAAGATGTTCGGCCGTCCGCTCGCCGGCACCCAGTTGATCCAGAAGAAGCTGGCCGACATGCAGACCGAGATCACCCTCGGCCTGATCTCGGCCCATCGCCTGGGCCAGCTCAAGGACGAGGGCAAGGCGGCGCCGGAGGCGATCAGCCTGATGAAGCGCAACAACTGCGGCAAGTCGCTCGACATCGCCCGCCAGGCCCGCGACATGCTCGGCGGCAACGGCATCGCCGACGAGTTCCACGTCATCCGCCACGTGATGAACCTGGAGGCGGTCAACACCTATGAAGGCACGCATGACGTGCACGCCCTGATCCTGGGCCGCGCCCAGACCGGCCTCGCCGCCTTCTGATCACGGCCAGACCGCGGACAAGCAAAAGGCGCGCCCCTCGGGACGCGCCTTTTTCGTGACCAAACGGCGGGCGGCCTCAGGCCGCGCTGGTCACCGGCTGGTCGGTGGTATAGGCGAGGTTGCCGGACCAGAAGCCCTCGAGCCGCCGCAGCGTGCCGTTCAGCGTCTCGACGTCGCCGACCCGCAGCCCCGTGCCCTCCAGCGCATCCGCCTGGCGGTTGAACATGGTCTCAAGCTTCGACCGCAGCGCCTGCCCCTTGCTGGTCAAACGGACCCGGGTGGAGCGCCGGTCATGCTGTGACCGCTCCTGCGCCAAATATCCGTTCTCGACCATTTTTTTGACGTTGTACGAGACATTCGAGCCCAGATAGTAGCCACGGGCGGTCAACTCGCCGATGGTCAGCTCGTCCATGCCGATATTGTAGAGAATCAGACTCTGGACGTTGTTGATATCTTGGACGCCAAAACGGTCCAACTCTACCTTGACCACATCCAGAAAGCAGCGATGAAGCCGCTCAATGAGTGCGGTCATGCGGTAATAGGGATGATGCATTCAGACCTCCGACCCACTGGCGCTTTGTACTATCTAGACCGCCGTTCTACCACTCATAAAGCCACTTTAGACAAAATCATCCAAAACGAAAGTGTTGTGAGCAGGACAGGTGTTTACCGCAATTTGCACCGCATTCAGCACGAATTCACGCTAGATCGATGCTTTCGGTTGCCGCAGAGGACATTTTTGATCCCATTGCCCGACGTTATCAACCCTTCGCGTAAAAGAGCAATTCCCTTGGCGGAAGGGCGATGCGTGGCGGGCCGCCGCACCAGGTTGTTTCCGGCCGAGGCTCCGTCCTAAAGTGCGGCCGCCATCTTAGTCTTTGAGTGACATCATGCCCCGCCTGCCCTTCCCCGGAGCCTACCCGACCACCCGGATGCGACGCCTGCGCACCGACGGCTGGATCCGCGAGCTGGTGGCCGAGACCCGGCTGGGCCCGTCCGATCTGATCTGGCCGATCTTCGTGGTCGAGGGCGACCGCAGGCAGCCGGTCGAATCGCTGCCCGGCGTCACCCGCTTCGACCTCACGAGCGCGGTCGAGGCCTGCCGCCACGCCCGCGACCTCGGCATCCCGGCGGTGGCGCTGTTCCCGATGATCGACCGGGCCCTGCGCAGCGAGGACGGCGCCGAGGCCTGCAGGGCCGGCAACCTGGTGTGCCGTGCCATCGGCGCGATCAAGGCGGCGGTGCCGGATCTGGGCATAGTCGTCGACGTCGCCCTCGACCCCTTCACCAGCCACGGCCATGACGGGCTGATCCGCGACGGCCGGATCCTGAACGACGAGACGGTCGAGATCCTGGTCCGCCAGGCGCTGGTCCAGGCCGAGGCCGGGGCCGACATCGTGGCGCCGTCCGACATGATGGACGGCCGCATCGGCGCGATCCGCGCGGCGCTGGACGGCGCCGGCCGGCAGGACGTCAAGATCATGGCCTATTCGGCGAAATACGCCTCGGCCTTCTACGGCCCGTTCCGCGACGCGGTCGGGTCGACCGGCGTGCTGGTCGGCGACAAGAAGACCTACCAGATGAACCCGGCCAACACCGACGAGGCGCTGCGCGAGGTCGAGCTCGACCTGCGCGAAGGCGCCGACATGGTGATGGTGAAGCCGGGCCTGCCCTATCTCGACATCATCCGCCGGGTGCATGACGGCTTCGGCGTGCCGGTCTTCGCCTATCAGGTCAGCGGCGAATACGCGATGCTGAAGGCGGTGGCGCAGAATGGCTGGCTCGACTACGACAAGGCGCTGATCGAGGTGCTGACCGCGTTCAAGCGCGCCGGAACCTCGGGCGTGCTGACCTATGGCGCCGTCGAGGCGGCGGAACTGCTGGCCTAGCTCGCCGCCAGCCAGTCGCGGATCGGGGCGGTCTGGTCCGCCGCCATCAGCGCCGGGGCGTGGCCGCAGCCGGGGATGGTGAGCAGCGTGGTGCCCGGCCGCGCCGCCATGCGCTCGGCGGTGGTCGCGGTCAGCAGGTCCGACTCCGCGCCGCGGATCACCAGCACCGGGCAGCGGATCTGGTCCCAGACCATCCACAGGTCGACATCGGCGACCGGGCCGGCGAAGGCGGCGGCGAAGGCGGGGTCGTAGGCCAGGCCGAGCGTGCCGTCCTGCCGGCGGCGGGCGCTGTGCTCGGCCAGATGCCGCCACTGCCCGTCGGTCAACGGCCCGAAGGGCGCGTGCACCCGCCGCAGATAGGCTTCGAGCTCGCCGGGATCGGCGAAGACCGGGTCCTGCCCGACATAGGACCCGATTCGCAGCAGCGCCGCCTGTGGAATGAACGGGCCGACATCGTTCAGCACCAGCCGCCGGATCGGATTGTTCGGCTGGGCCGCCAGCATCATGCCGATCAGCCCGCCCATCGAGGTGCCGATCCAGTCCACCTCCGGCACGTCGAGCCGGGCGATCAGCGCCGCGGCGTCGCCGAGATACTGCGGATAGCCGTAGAGGGCGGGGTTGGCGAGCCAGCCGCTGCGGCCGCGGCCGACCACGTCCGGGCAGACGACCCTGCGGCCGGACCAGGCCAGGTCCGCCGCGAGCCTATCGAAGTCGCGGCCGTTGCGGGTCAGCCCGTGCACGCACAGCACCGGCGGCTGCGCGCGGTCCTCGCCCCAGGCGACATAGGCCAGGCGGTGGAAGCCGCCGAGGCCGAGCCCGAGGAACTGATGTTCGACCGGCTCCATCTCAGGCCGCCCGGGCACTGGCCGGGCGCAGCGCGCCATCCTCGACCTGGACGAAGCGGCGGGCCTCGAAGCCGTTGAACCGGGTCTGCAGCACGTTGGAATAGGCGCCGATCTGGCCGAACTCGATCCAGTCACCCTCGCGCACATCCTCCGGCAGCGGCGAAGTGCCGGGCAGGCTGTCATAGCTGTCGCAGGTCGGGCCGAACAGGGCGAAGCTGGCCAGCCTGCCACCGGTGCCGCCCGGCCGCAGCAGCCGCACCGGATAGACGGTGCGGAACAGCTTCATGTCGGCCAGGCTGCCATAGGCGCCGTCGTTCATGTACAGGCGGTGGCCGCGCCGGAACTCGACCTTCACCACCAGCGAGCAGCCCTCGGCCACCAGGGCCCGGCCGGGCTCGCAGAACACGGCGCGGTCGGGGTCGGCCGGCAGCCGGGCCAGGCCGGCGCGGATGGCGGCGACGAAGGCGGAGAGCGGCGGCGCCTCGGTGCCGACATAGGCGGCGGGGAAGCCGCCGCCGACATCGATCACCGGCACCTTCACCCCGGCCCTGGCCAGGATGCCGGCGCAGATCGTCAGCGCGCTCTCATAGGCGCCCGGATCCAGGCATTGCGAGCCGACATGGAAGGTCAGGCCGGCGCGGTTGCCGGTGGCGGCGATGCGGCGCAGCAGCGCCGGCGCGGCCTCGATCTCGGCCCCGAACTTGCCGCTGAGGTCGCAGACCGAATCGAAGCGGGGCATGTCGACCCGCAGCACCAGGGTCAGGTCGCGCGCCCCGCCGGTCACGGCCAGGATCTTGTCCAGCTCCTCCTCATGGTCGAGGCAGAAGGTGCGGATGCCGTAGCGGCGATAGGCCAGCTCGACCGCTTGGCGATTCTTCACCGGATGCATGTAGTGCGAGACGGTGCCGGGCAGCGCCGCCGCGGCCTCGATCTCGTTCAGCGAGGCGACGTCGAAATCGCGCAGGCCGCCGGCATGCAGCCCGGCCAGCACCGCCGGATGGTCGTTGCACTTGACCGCGTACATCACCGTGCCGGGGAACTGACGCCGGAACTCCGCCGCCGACTCGCGCAGCACCCGGGGCCGCAGGCAGTAGACCGGCTCCTCGGGGCGGAGGGCGGTGACCATGGCGAGGGCGTCGGCGAAGGACTCCATCGAACGCTCCTGGAACGCTGGACCGCCGCCGGACGCGCGGCACGTCTGCATCATCTGGGGAGTGCCGGTCGCTTGGCTAGCCCCCCGCGAAAATAGACCGAAGCGCATCCGGCGCCACGGCCCGACCCTGCGCCTCCATGGTGCCTCGCTTCGAAACGGACAGATTATTATAACACAGCAGCGCCGCGACCGATCCCGGGCGGCACGGAGACATGACCGATGAGATGGCTTCGCCGCGGCGCGATCGCGCTGGCCTGCCTCCTGCTGCTGCTCGTGGTGCTGGCCGGCGCCGGCCTGTGGTGGCTGCGCACCGGGGTGCCGGCCGAATCGGGGACCGTCGCGCTCGACGGCCTGTCCGGACCGGTCCGGATCTACCGCGACGGCCACGGCGTGCCGACGATCTTCGCCCAGAGCGACGGCGACGCCTATTTCGCCTTGGGCTATCTGCACGCCCGCGACCGGTTGTGGCAGATGGAGCTGCAGCGCCGGATCGGCGCCGGCCGGCTGGCCGAGTTGGTCGGCGCAGGCGGGTTGAAGCTGGACAAGCTGATGCGGACGCTCGGCATCTACCGCCTGGCCGAGGCCGATGTCGCCGCCCAGTCGCCGGAGCTGCGCTCGGCCCTCGACCGCTACGCCGCCGGGGTCAACGCCTGGATCGACGGCCATCCCGGCGCGCTGCCGCCCGAATTCACCCTGCTGTGGACCCGGCCGGAGCCGTGGCGGCCGGCCGACACGCTGGTCTGGAGCAAGCTGATGGCGCTGCAGCTGTCGGCCAATTATCGCGACGAGATCCTGCGCGCCCAGGTGATCGCCCGGCTGGGGCCGGAGCGGGCCCGCACCCTGTTCCCCGATCTCGGCGCGCTGCCGCCCGCCACCCTCGCCGCCCTCGACCAAGCCGCGCCGATGCTGACGGCGCTGGCCGAGGCGCTGCCGCCGCCGCTGGGGCCCCGCACCGCGTCGAATGAATGGGTGGTCGGGCCCAGTCGCACCGACACCGGTGCGCCGATCCTGGCCAACGACCCGCATCTGGGGCTGAGCGCGCCGATCCGGTGGTACCTGGCGCGGATCGAGACCCCGACCCTGTCGGTCGCCGGCGCCACCGCGCCCGGCGTGCCGCTGACCATCCTGGGCCAGAACCGGCGGATCGCCTGGGGCTTCACCACCACCGGCGCGGATGTGCAGGACCTGTTCCTGGAGACGGTCGACCCGGCCGACTCGACCCGCTACCGGACGCCGGACGGCAGCGCCGCCTTCGAGACCCGGACCGAGACCATCGCCGTCTCCGGCGGCGACCCGGTGACGCTGACCATCCGCGGCACCCGGCACGGGCCGGTGCTGTCCGACCTCGACCCCGGCATGGCGGAGCTGGCGGGCAAGGACAAGGTCGTCGCCCTCGCCTTCACCGCCCTCGCCCCCGGCGACACCACCGCCGATGCGCTGTACCGGCTGAACCGCGCCGGCACCTGGCCGGAGTTCCTGGCCGCGATGCGATTCTTCCGCACCCCGATCCAGAACGTCGCCTATGCCGATGCCGACGGCGATATCGGCTTCCTGGTCCCGGGGGCGATCCCGATCCGGCGTTCCGGCCGCGGCGAGCTGCCGGCGGACGGCGCCTCGGGCGCGCAGGACTGGACCGGCACCATCCCGTTCGAGGCCCTGCCCCAGGCCCTGAACCCGCCCGGCGGCGCCATCGCCAACGCCAACAACGCCGTGGTCGGGCCAGGCTATCCCTACTATCTCGGCGACGGCTATGACGACCCCTACCGCGCCCGGCGCATCGTCGAGCTGCTGGACGCCGACGGCCCGAACACGGTCGCGCGCAGCCAGGCGATGCAGGCCGACACGCTGACGACGGAGGCGCGGGAGCTGCTGCCGCTGATGACGGCCATCGACCCCACCGACGACCGCATGGCCAAGGCCCTGGCGCTGCTGCGCGGCTGGGACCTGCGGATGGACCGCAACCGGCCGGAGCCGCTGGTCTACATGGAATGGCTGCGGCGCTTCGCCCATGCCGTGTTCGACCCGCCGCTCGGCCCCCTGGCCGAGGATTATTTCGGGCTGCACCCGACAATCCTGGCGACGATCCTGACCCGCGACCCGTCCTGGTGTGGCGACGCTGAGGCCTCGGCCTCGGCCTCGGCCCCGCCGGCCGACTGCACGGCCCTGCTGCGCCGGACCCTGGGCGAGGCGCTGGACGCGCTGGCACAGCGCCACGGCGCCGACATGGCCGCCTGGCGCTGGGGCGCCGAGCACATCGCGCCGCTGGAGGCCCAGGTGCTGTCGCGCGTGCCGGTGATCGGCGGCCTGATCTCGCTGGCGACCCCGACCGATGGCGGGCCCTACACCCTGAACCGGGGCGCCACCACGATCACCGATCCGGAGGCGCCCTATGCCCACACGCACGGCGCCGGCTATCGCGCCGTCTACGACCTGGCGGACCGCGGCCGGTCGCGCTTCATGATCGCCACCGGCCAGTCCGGCAACCCGCTGTCGCCGCATTGGGGGGACCTGGTCGCGGATTGGCGAGACGGAAGATACTTGACGTTGTCCGGTGGCGAGGCTGATCTCGCCGCAGCCGGGGAGTCGCTGACGACCCTGCAGCCGCGCCAATGACAGGACCCCAGATGAGCCCCGCCCCGCTGCCGGTCACCATCGACGACATCCGCGCCGCCGCCGCGGCCCTCGAGGGCCAGGTGGCCCGGACGCCGGTCATTCCGGCGCCGCTTCTGTCCGGCATCCTCGGCTGCGAGCTGGTCCTGAAGCTGGAGACGCTGCAGCGCACCGGATCGTTCAAGGACCGCGGCGCCTACAACAAGCTGCGCTCGCTCGACAAGGCGCAGCGCAAGCGCGGCGTGGTCGCCATGTCGGCCGGCAACCACGCCCAGGGCGTCGCCTACCACGCCACCCGCCTGGGCATCCCCTCGACCATCGTGATGCCGACCTTCACCCCCTTCACCAAGGTGGCGAAGACCGAGGGCTACGGCGCCAAGGTGGTGCTGGTGGGCCAGACCCTCGACGACAGCATGGGCCATGCCCGCAAGCTGGTGGATGCGGAAGGGCTGACCCTGATCCACCCCTATGACGACCCCTACATCATCGCCGGCCAGGGCACGGCGGGGCTGGAGATCCTGGCCGACGTGCCGGATCTCGACGACCTGGTGGTGCCGATCGGCGGCGGCGGGCTGATCTCCGGCATCGCCATCGCCGCCCGGTCGATCAACCCGTCGATCCGGATCACCGGGGTCGAGGCCGCGCTCTATGCCTCGATGAGCGATGCGGTGGCCGGCCGCACCGGCATCTATGGCGGCGCCACCATCGCCGAGGGCATCGCGGTGAAGAGCCCGGGCGTCCTGACCCGGCAGATCATCGCCGCGCTGGTCGACGACATCGTCGCGGTCGAGGAGACGGTCCTGGAGCAGGGCGTGCACCAGCTGATGACCCAGCAGAAGCTGGTGGCAGAGGGCGCCGGCGCCGCCGGCATCGCCGGCATCCTGGCCAATCCGGAACGCTTCGCCGGGCGCAAGGTCGGCGTGGTGGTGTGCGGCGGCAACATCGACCCGCGCATCCTGGCCTCGATCCTGATGCGCGGCCTGGTGCGCAACGGCCAGCTGGCCCGGCTGCGCATCGAGATCGAGGACTCGCCGGGGGTGTTGAGCAGCATCGCCGGCATCATCGGCACCACCGGCGGCAACATCATCGAGACCTATCACCAGCGGCTGTTCTTCCAGATCCCGGTGAAGCGGGCCGATATCGACGTGGTGGTCGAGACCCGCGACCGCGCCCATGTCGACGTCATCATCGGCAAGCTGATGGAGGGGGGCTATCCGGCGACGCTGCTGAGCGACGTCGGGGCGTGAGCGGGCGGCCGGAGCCGGCCTCGGGAACCCGAATGGAGCGCGTGCTGATCACCGGCATGTCCGGGACCGGGAAGACCGCGGTGATCCGCGAGCTGGCGGCGCGGGGGCACGACGCCCGCGACCTCGACACGCCGGAATGGTCGGAATGGGTCGACGCCGATCCTGCCGACACGCTGACCCCGGGCGAGGGCAAGGACTGGGTCTGGCAGGAAGATCGGGTGCGCGACCTGCTGACCGCGCCGCGCGGCGCGCCGCTGTTCGTCAGCGGCACCTGCGAGACCATGGGCCGGTTCCTGCCCCTGATCGATGTCGTGATCCTGCTCTCCGCCCCGATCGAGACGCTGCTGCAGCGGCTGGCGGCGCGCGGCCCCGACGGCTACGGCCACACTGCGGAGGAGCGACGCAAGGTGGTCGAGTTGGTCGGGATGGTCGAGCCGCTGCTGCGGCAATCCGCCGACCACGAGATCGACACGCGCCGGCCGGTCGCGGCCACCGTCGACGAGATCCTGCGGCTGACATGAGGCCGCGGTGGATTCCGTCTGCATAGCCCGGCATGGCGGACCGGCCTCCGAGTCGCTTGCCGACGATCCGGCACTGTGGTGCAGTATGGGCGTGAGGTTGGCCACCCGGCCCAGGAGCGCTTGATGTCCGTCATCGACGGCAAGCTCGGTCGTCTGCAGCATTTCTACCGGTCAGGCCCCCTGCCCTGCCCCTATATCCCCGGCCGTGTCGAGCGCAAGCTGTTCACCCGGCTGAACGGCGGCGACGCCCGGGCGCTGAACACCACCCTGTCGCAGGCCGGGTTCCGGCGCAGCCACGACATCGTCTACCGCCCGGTCTGCCCCGGCTGCCGCGCCTGCGTGCCGGTGCGGATCCCGGTGGCGCGGTTCGCGCCCGGCCGCAGCATGCGCCGGGCCTGGACCGCCAATCTCGACCTCGCCCGCCGCTCGGCCCTGCCGATCGGCAGCGACGAGCAGTTCGCCCTGTTCCTGCGCTACCAGCGGCACCGGCACGGCGACAGCGACATGGCGCGGATGTCGCGGGCCGATTACGGCAGCATGATCGAGGAAGGCAGCGGCAGCGCCGCGCTGATCGAGTTCCGCGACCCGACCGGCGCCCTGCGCGCGGCGGCGCTGGTCGACGTGCTGGAGGACGGGCTGTCCGCCGTCTACAGCTTCTACGACCCCGACGTGCCGGAGCGCAGCCTCGGCACCTATGTGATCCTGGCCCTGGTCGAGGAGGCGCGGCGGACCGGCATCGACCACGTCTATCTCGGCTACTGGATCGCGCAGAGCCACAAGATGGCCTACAAGGCTCGCTTCCAGCCGCTGGAAGCCCTCACCGACAACGGCTGGATGACGCTCGACCCGGACGTGTGACCTCTCCGTCCCAGCGGCGCAGCAAAGACCGACATCGATGCCTCCCGAGCGGCCTCCGACGCCAATCGCCGGTTGGTCTTGCCCGCGAAAGCTGATATTTCGCAGCGGCGAATTGCATCGGTCCAATCAACGGCGCTGAAGTGCCCAAGAACGGGGGAGGTCAGATGGGGGCTTTGCTGGGTGCCAGCCGCGTCATCGACGCGGTGAACGGCTGGGTCGGGCGAACCGTATCCTGGCTCGTGCTCGCCGCCATCCTGGTCAGCGCCGGCAACGCCATCCTGCGGAAAGCCTTCTCGCTCAGCTCCAACGCCTGGCTGGAACTGCAATGGTACCTGTTCTCCGCCGTCTTCCTGCTGGCCGCGGGCTATACGCTGCTGAAGGGTGAGCACGTCAAGGTCGACATTTTGTACGGCCGCTGCTCGCGCCGGACCCAGCTCCGGATCGAGATCTTCGGCACCCTGTTCTTCCTGCTGCCCTTCTGCGTCATCTCCATCCTGCTGTCCTGGCCGGTGGTGGTGGACAAAATCGTCAGCGGCGAGACGTCGGGCGATGCCGGCGGCCTGATCCGCTGGCCGGTCTGGGCCCTGATCCCGGCCGGGTTCGCCCTGCTGGCGCTGCAGGGGCTGTCGGAGCTGGTCAAGCGGATCGCCATCCTGTCGGGCCGCATGCCCGACATCGTCCAGACGCACGGCCACGAAGCCGACCCGCTCTGAGCCGGCCCACCAGCCCCTGAAGGTCCGTCCGCATGACGCAGTTCCTGATCGAGAACATGGCGCCGATCATGTTCGCCTGCCTGGTGGTCGTGCTGCTGCTCGGCTACTCGGTCGCTTTCTCTCTCGCCGCGGTCGGCTTCATCTTCTATCTGGTCGGCGTCGAGCTCGGCGTGCTGCAGTTCAACCTGATCGGGGCGATCCCCGATCGGTTCTACCAGCAGATGTCGAACGAGACGCTGCTGGCGGTGCCGTTCTTCACCTTCATGGGGTTGATCCTCGAGCGCAGCGGCATGGCCGAGGACCTGCTGGACACGATCGGCCAACTGTTCGGCCCGGTCCGCGGCGGCCTGGCCTATGCGGTGATCTTCGTCGGCGCCCTCCTGGCCGCCACCACCGGCGTGGTCGCCGCCTCGGTGATCTCGATGGGGCTGATCTCGCTGCCGATCATGCTGCGCTACGGCTATGACCGGTCGCTCGCCTCCGGCGTCATCGCCGCCTCCGGCACGCTGGCCCAGATCATCCCGCCCAGCCTGGTGCTGATCATCATGGCCGACCAGCTCGGCAAGTCGGTCGGCGACATGTATCAGGGGGCGCTGCTGCCGGGCCTCATCCTGACCGGCCTCTACGCCGGCTACATCCTGATCATGTCGATCGTCCGGCCGGACAGCGCCCCGGCGCTGCCACCCGAAGCGCGCACGCTGCGCGGCCTGGCGCTGGCCGGCCGGGTGGTCACCTCGCTGGTCCCGCCCTTGGTGCTGATCTTCCTGGTGCTGGGCACGATCTTCCTCGGCATCGCCACGCCGACCGAGGGCGGCGCCATGGGCGCGGTCGGCTCGCTGGTGCTGGCGGCGCTCAACCGGCGCCTGAACTGGACCATGATCCGCCAGGCGCTGGACACCACGACCAAGCTCTCCGCCTTCGTGCTGTTCATCCTGCTCGGCGCCCGCGTCTTCTCGCTGACCTTCTACGGCCTCAACGGCCATGTCTGGGTCGAGCACCTGATGACCTCGGTGCCGGGCGGCGTGCTGGGCTTCCTGATCGTCGCCAACCTCCTGGTCTTCGTGCTGGCCTTCTTCCTCGACTATTTCGAGCTGGCCTTCATCATCGTGCCGCTGCTGGGAGCGGCGGCCGCGAGCCTGGGCATCGACCTGATCTGGTTCGGCGTGCTGCTGGCGGTCAACATGCAGACCTCGTTCATGCACCCGCCCTTCGGCTTCTCGCTGTTCTACCTGCGCTCGGTGGCGCCGACGCGGCCCTATCGCGACAAGGTCACCGGCCGCACCACGGCGCCAGTGACGACCGGACAGATCTATCTCGGCGCGATCCCCTTCGTGGCGATCCAGGTCCTGATGGTCGCGATCGTGATCGCCTTCCCGGGGCTGGTGACCCACTACAAATCGGGCCAGGTCGAGGCCGATCCGACCACGATCGACGTCAACGTGCCGATGCCGGGCGCCGACGGCGCCAACCCGTTCGGCACCCCGGCCGCGCCCGATTTCGGCACCCCGCCGCCGCCGGATTTCGGTGCCCCGCCGGCCCCGGCGCAGCCCGGCGATCCGCTGCCCCCGCCCGACTTCAAATAGCCAGCAGAAAGGGCCGGTCCCGCGAAGGACCGGCCCTGGTCGGTTCAGCGGAAGGCTGGCTTACTTGCCGGCCGCCTGCTGGGCATAGACGTAGCTGTCATAGGTGTATTCGGCCACGCGGAACCACTGATAGGCCTCGCCGCGGAACTTCTTCCACGGCTCGTAGATCGCCTTCCAATTGGCGTTCGAGGCGGAGAGCTCGTCGTACAGCTTGAACGATTCGACATAGGCGGCGTCGAGCACATCGCGCGGCAGCGGGCGCAGCTGCACGCCCTTGCCGACCAAGCTGCGGATCGCCGCGATGTTCTTCACGTCGTACAGTGCCAGCATGTTGAAGTTGGCGATCTCGGTGGCCGCAGCCAGCGCCTTCTTGTAGCTGTCCGGCAGCGCCTCGTACTTGTCCTTGTTGAACAGGAAATGCACGGTCGGGCCGCCTTCCCAGAAGGCCGGGTAGTAGTAGAACTTGGCGACCTGGTAGAAGCCGAGCTTCTCGTCGTCATAGGGCCCGACCCATTCGGTGGCGTCGATCGTGCCCCGCTCCAGCGCCGGGTAGATGTCGCCGCCGGCGATCTGCTGCGGCACCACGCCGATACGCTCGACCACCCGGCCGGCGAGGCCGGCGATGCGCATCTTGAGGCCCTTGAGGTCGGCCAGCGACTTGACCTCGCTGCGGAACCAGCCGCCCATCTGTGTGCCGGTGTTGCCGCCGGGGAAGCCGACCACGCCGTAATTGGCAAAGAAGGTGTTCAGCAGGTCGTTGCCGCCGCCGTGATACAGCCAGGCGTTCTGCTGCCGGGCGTTGAGGCCGAACGGGATCGACGAGCCGATGGCGAAGGTCGGGTCCTTGCCGACATAGTAGTAGGCGACGGTGTGCGCCGCCTCGACCGTGCCGTTCTGGGTGGCGTCCAGCGCCTGCAAGCCGGGCACCAGCTCGCCCGAGGGGAAGACCTGGATCTGGAACTTGCCGTCGGTCAGGTCGGACAGCGTCTTCGACAGCACGTCGGCGCCGCCATAGATGGTGTCGAGCGACTTCGGAAAGCTCGACGCCAGGCGCCATTTGACCTCGGGCTTGTCCTGCGCGATCGCCGGCGCCGCCAGCGGCGCGGCCGCCAGGCCAACCCCCGCGGTCGCGATGAAATTCCGCCGTTTCATATTTGGGCTCCCCCCTGTTCGCATCGAGCGTGGTTTCCGCAAGTCGCCGCGGTCGTCCGCCGCGGCGCTGCTGCCATCTAATGAAACTCGGACATGGGACGCAACGCCGCTTCTGCGTCGTTGCGTCCTTTTGGTCTCAGGCGTCGCGGCGCTGGGCCAGGCCGTCGATCTTTGCCAGCAGCACGCCAGCCAGGGCGCCCTTGAGAATCGCCGCCGGGATGAACGGCCACAGGCCGGCGGCGATCGCCGCCGCCGGGCCGACCAGCGTCGCCAGCCAGGGCACGCCGGTGACGAAGGGGATCAACGAGGCGACGGTGATGGCCACGGCCATGCCGACGAGGCTGCGGGTCCAGCCGCGCTCGACCGCCAGGCCCATCAGCGCGGCCGAAGCCAGGAAGCCGACCAGGTAGCCCGTGGTCGGGCCGGCGAAATAGGCCGGGCCGGCGGCCGGGCCGGCGAAGACCGGCAGGCCGGCGAGACCCTCGGCCAGATAGGCCAGCATGGTCAGCCCGCCCAGGCGCCAGCCATAGGCGCCGCCGATCAGCAGCACCACGGCGGTCTGCATCGTCATCGGCACCGGGTAGAACGGCACCTGGATCTTGGCCGACAGCGCCATCAGCGCCGTGCCCAGCACCACCAGCACGGCAGAGCGCAGCAGGCCCGACTGGCCGTCGGCGCGCCACAGCGAGAGCATCGGGGGAAGGGTGCGGGTGGTCATGTCAGGACTCCAATTGTCTTCTTCTTAAGGGGTCTCACGAGAACCTGTTGTTCTGCGGGAAGCCGCGCGGTGGCAGGTTGCCGGTGCGGCCCCGGGCGGTGACCGGGATCTCCGGCTCGGTGCGGGTGCGGCCGCCGCCCATCTGCCAGATCAGCCCTTCCTCGCGCTTGAAGGTGGTCAGGTCCGACAGCGCGGCGCCGTGATACTTCTGCAGCGTCACGCCCTTGCCGCGCGACATCTCCGGCAGCTCGGACAGCGGGAAGCACAGCAGGCGCCGGTTGGTGCCGACCACCGCCACGGTGTCGCCGGTGATCGGGCGGCAGACCGCCGCCTTGGCGCCGTCGTTCAGGTTCAGCACCTGCTTGCCGGCCCGGGTCTGGGCGATCACGTCGCTCTCCGGCACCACGAAGCCGCGGCCGTCGGTCGAGGCCAGCACCAGCTTGCGGCCGGGGACATGGGCCAGCAGTGCGACGATGTCGGCGTCGTTGGCGAGGTCGACCATCATCCGCACCGGCTCGCCGAAGCCGCGGCCGCGCGGCAGCTTGTCGGCACCGAGCGTGTAGAAGCGGCCGTCGCTGCCAAACAGCAGGATCTTGTCGGTGGTCTCGGCCTGCAGCACGAAGCCTTCGGCGTCACCGTCCTTGTACTTGATCTCGGCCGGCTCGAGGCCGTGGCCGCGCAGGGCGCGGATCCAGCCCTTCTCCGACAGGAACACGGTGATCGGCTCGCGCTCGATCTGCGGCTCGATCGAGACCACCACGGCCGAGGGCGGCTCGCCGATCTTGGTGCGGCGGCGGCCGAGCTCGGTGTCCTGGCCGAAGCGCTTCTTGATCTGCGCGATCTCGGCCGCGATCGACTTCCAGCGCTTGCCCTCGTCGGCCAGCAGCGCCAGCAGGTCGTCGCGCTCGCCCGAGAGGCCGTCGAACTCGCGCCGGATCTCCAACTCCTCGAGCTTGCGCAAGGACCGCAGCCGCATGTCGAGGATGGCGTCGGCCTGCAGCTCGGTCAGGCTGAAGCGCGCCATCAGCCCCTGCTTCGGCTCGTCCTCCTCGCGGATGATGCGGATCACCTCGTCGAGGTCGAGGAAGACGATCAGGTAGCCGCTCAGGATCTCCAGCCGCCGCTCGATCTTGGCCAGCCGGTGGCGCGACCGCCGCTCCAGCACCACGTAGCGATGATCGAGGAAGCCCTGGCAGACGTCCTTCAGCCCCATCACCCGAGGGACGTTGGTGGCGTCCAGCACGTTCATGTTCAGGCTGAAGCGGGTCTCCAGCTCGGTCAGCCGGAACAGCTGCTCCATCAGCATGTCGGCTTCGACGTTGCGGCTCTTCGGCACCAGGATGATGCGGACATCCTCGGCCGATTCGTCACGCACATCCTCCAGCGTCGACAGCTTCTTGGCGGTGACGATCTCGGCCAGCTTCTCGATCAGCCGCGACTTCTGCACCTGGTACGGGATCTCGGTGACCACGATCTGGTACAGGCCGAGCGGCTGCTTCTCGATCTCCCAGCGCGCCCGGACGCGGAAGGCGCCGCGGCCGGTGGCATAGGCCTCGCGGATCGCCGCGGTGGATTCGACCAGCTCGCCGCCGGTCGGGAAGTCCGGGCCCTGGACCACGGTCAGCAGGTCGTCGACCGTAGCCGCGGGCCGCTTGATCAGGATCTGCAGCGCGTCGCAGATCTCGCCGACATTGTGCGGCGGGATCGAGGTCGCCATGCCGACCGCGATGCCCTGGCTGCCATTGGCCAGCAGGTTCGGGAAGGCCGCCGGCAGCACCACCGGCTCGCGGCCTTCGCCGTCATAGGTCTCGCGGAAATCGACCGCGTCGTCGTCGATCCCTTCCAGCAGCGCCTCGGCGACGGCGGTCAGCCGGGCCTCGGTGTAGCGCATCGCCGCGGCGTTATCGCCGTCGATGTTGCCGAAATTGCCCTGGCCGTCGACCAGCCGGTAGCGCTGGGCGAAATCCTGCGCCATGCGCACCAGCGCGTCGTAGATCGAGGCGTCGCCATGCGGGTGGTACTGGCCGATGACGTCGCCGACCACGCGGGCCGATTTCTTCGGCGGCGTGGTCGAGGCCAGGCGCAGCTGCCGCATCGCATAGAGCAGCCGGCGGTGCACCGGCTTGAGCCCGTCGCGGACATCGGGCAGCGAGCGCGAGGTGATGGTCGACAGCGCGTAGTTGAGGTAACGGGTGCTCAGCGCGTCATGCAGCGGCACCGGCAGGATCGACTCGGAAGGCTTGGTGGTCATGCTCGAAAGTCTAGCGTAACGGCGCGGCCGACCGAAGCGCGCTTCGGCGGTACGCCTCGACAAACCGGGTCCGCGCCTCGGGCGGGGCCTTCCCGGCCTGGGCGAAGAGGTGGCGGTCGACGAAATGACCGGTGAGGTCCAGCCCCGCGGCCACAGCGGCGGGTGTCGCCGGCTCGCGCCCGGTCAGGAATCCGGGCAGCGGCAGCAGCCGGTCGCGATAGGGCCCGGCGGCGGAGAGCGACACCGCCCGGCCCGTCTTCGGGCTGATGAAGGCGAGATGGTCGTTGCTGCCGGTGACGGCGCAGCGCGAGACATCGAGCCCGAAGCCGAGCACGCCGAGCAGCCCGACCTCCCACTGCACATAGGCGGCGTCCCAATGCGGCGTGGTCAGCGTGTCGAGGAAGGCCAGCGTGCCGTCATAGACCGCCGGCAGCGGCTGCCGCTCGGCCAAAGCGGCGTCGAGCACGGCGCAGGCCGAGACCAGGGCCAGCAGCCGCAGCGGCTCGTCCATGATCGCGGCGGCGGGGGTGCGATCGACCTCGAGGGTGTAGGTGCCGAGATGGTCGGCCAGCCGGCCGCGCCACTGCGCCGAGACCAGCGTGCCCGGCGGCAGCTGGGCCCGCCGGCGCTGGCCGTGGACGACGCCCAGGTGCCGGCCGTGCTCGCGGGTCAGCACGCCGGCGATCAGCGCCGCCTCGCCATGCGGGCGGACGGTCAGGACGATGCCGTCGTCGCGCCAGTCCACATCATGCCCCGTCCAAGCTCATCCCGACCGTATAGCACGAAACGGGAACAGAAGAGACTCCGACTACGCGTCGTAGTCGAGGCCCCAGATCGAGTAGCGGGCGGGGTCGTCGAGCCAGTTCTCGCGCACCTTGACGAACAGCGAGAGATGCACCCGCTGCTCTGTGATCTCCTCCAGCTCCAGCCGGGCGGCGGTGCCGATCGCCTTGATCATCTGGCCGCTATGGCCGAGCACGATCGCCTTCTGGCCGTTGCGCTGGACATAGATGATCTGGGAGATGCGGACGCTGCCGTCCTTCTGCTCCTCCCAGTCCTCGGTCTCGACCGCGACGGCGTAAGGCAGCTCCTGCTGCAACCGCAGGAACAGCTTTTCGCGCGTAATCTCGGCCGCCAGCAGGCGCATCGGCATGTCGGAGACCTGGTCTTCCGGGAACAGCCAGGGGCCTTCCGGCAGGCGGTCGGCCAGAGCGCGGCGCAGGTCGTCGACCCCGTCGCCGGTCAGGGCCGAGATCATGAAGGTGTCGGTGAAGACGCCGGAGGCGTTGAGGTCGGAGGCCAGGGCCAGCAGCACCTCGCGCCGCACCGCGTCGATCTTGTTCAGGATCAGGATCGCCTGGCGCTTCGACTGGGCCAGCTTCTCGACGATCGACCGGCTCTCCTCGCGCACGCCCCTCAGCGAGGCGTCGACCAGCAGCAGCACCAGGTCGCCCTCGGCCGCCCCGGCCCAGGCCGCCGCGACCATGGCGCGGTCGAGCCGGCGGCGCGGCTTGAAGATGCCGGGCGTGTCGACAAACACGATCTGGGTCGCGCCCTCCGTCGCGATGCCGAGCACCCGGCTGCGCGTGGTCTGCACCTTCGGCGAGACGATGGCGACCTTGGTGCCGACCAGGGTGTTGAGCAGGGTCGACTTGCCGGCGTTGGGGGCGCCGATCAGGGCGACGAACCCGCAGCGCGTCGCAGCTTCGGTCATGCGGAGAGCCTTTGCAGGAGGGCGGCGGCGGCATCGCGCTCGGCCACCCGTTTCGACGGGCCGCTGGCGCTGGCCGCCGGCTGGCCTTCGATCTCGACCCGGATCTCGAACACCGGCAGGTGGTCGCTGCCGCCGCGCGACACTTCGACATAGCGCGGCAGCTGCAGGCCGCGGGCGAGCGCCCATTGCTGCAGCGCCGATTTCGGATCTTGCGGCGGCGCCTCGTTCTGAACGATGAAGCCGGCCCAGGCCCGGCGGATGAAGCCGGCCGCAGCCGCAAGCCCGCCGTCGCGGTAGAGCGCGCCGATCACCGCCTCGCAGGCGTCGGCCAGGATGGTCGGGTTCTCGCGGCCGACCACCTCCTCGCCCGGCGACAGGATGAGATGATGGCCGAGGCCGATCGCCTGGGCCACCTCGACCAGCGCCTCGCGCCGCACCAGGGCGACGTGGCGCTTGGCGATGGCGCCCTCGGCCTCCTTCGGGAAGCGCTCGAGCAGCCATTCGGCGATGACCAGGCCGAGCACCCGGTCGCCCAGGAACTCCAGCCGCTCATAGCCATGCTTGGCGACGCGCCGCTTCTGGCCGCTGACGCTCGGATGCGTCAGCGCCTCGACCAGCAGCATCGGCTCGCGGAAGGCGTGGCCGAGCTGCCGGGCGAACGCGTCGAGGCCGTCTTCGGTCCCGGCGATCAGTGGATCCCCGTGAACATGCGGCTGAAGCGGAGCGCGAACGGCCATTTCCAGACCTGCCAGAAGCTGGCGTCGTCGAGGCTGAACCACAGGAACTCGGCGCGCCCGACGAAGTTCTCGACCGGCACGTAGCCGACATCGGCCCGGCTGTCCAAGCTGTTGTCGCGGTTGTCGCCCATCATGAAGTAGTGGCTGGGCGGCACCTCGTATTCCGGGGTGTCGTCATAGCGCTGGTTGTCGTCGATCTCCAGGATCCGGTGATCGACCGGCGCGCCGCCATCCGTGCCCGGCAGCGTCTCGATGTACTGGTGGTACAGGATGCGCTGCCCGTACTGGGTCATCACGAAGGGCTCGACCTCGCGGCGCTCGGCCATCTGGCCGTTGATGTAGAGCCGCCCGCCAGTGACCTTGACGCGGTCGCCGGGCAGGCCGATCACGCGCTTGACGTAGTCGACCGAGGTGTCCTTCGGCAGGCGGAACACGGCGACGTCGCCCCGGGCCGGCGGGCTGCCGAGGATCCGGCCGTCGAACAGCGGCAGGCCGAAGGCGATGGTCTGGGCGCTGTAGCCGTAGGAGAACTTCGACACGAACAGGTAGTCGCCCACCAGCAGCGTCGGGATCATCGAGCCGGACGGGATGTTGAACGGCTCGAAGGCGACCGTGCGGATGCCGAAGGCGATCGCGATCGCATAGACCACGGTCAGGATGGTTTCGACCCATCCGCCCTTCTTCTTCGACATGTCGATCGACTTCTGGTGCTGGCTCATGGCGCCCTTGTATGGTCCGGCGGCGGAGGGAAATCAATCGCCGGTGAGGGCGACATTGGTCGCAGGCCGATCACGCCGGGCAGGCGGTCAGCGGCTGCGGGCACGATCCACCGCGCTGATCACAGGCATGGCGCGGAGGGCCGCGATGATGTTGGTCAGGTGCTTGACGTCCTTGACGTCGATGTCGATCAGGATCTCGAAGAAGTCGACCGAGCGGCTGGTGATCTTGAGATTGGTGATGTTGCCGCCGTTCTTGCCGATCACCGTGGTCAGCGTGCCCAGGCTGCCCGGCTCGTTGCTGATCGTCACCTGGATCCGGCCGACATGGTCGTCGACGGCGTCGACGCCGGCGTCCCAGCTGACGTCGAGCCAGCGCTCCGGCGCGTTGTAGAAGCTTTCCAGCGTGTCGCAGTCGATGGTGTGGATGGTCACGCCCTTGCCGGTGGTGACGATGCCGACGATGCGGTCGCCCGGGATCGGGTGGCAGCAGCGGGCATAGTGCACGGCGAGGTTCGGGATCAGGCCGCGGATCGGGATCGCGCCCGGCCCGCCCGTGGCGGCCTTGCGCGGCCGGGTGAGCGGCACGACCTTGCCGGACCGTTCCTTCTCCTGCTGCACCTGGGCGCGGTGGCCCGGGAACACGGCGTGGAACACGTCGCGCGCGCCCAGCACCCCGGCCCCGACATTGGCCAGGATGTCGTCGGGCTCGGCGGCCTTGAAGATCTTGAGGACGCCGTCCAGCGCCTTGTCGGAGAACTCGTAGCCCTCCTGCCGGAACACGCCCTGCAGCATCGAGCGGCCGAGCTTGGCGTGCTCGTCATGCTGCTGGCCACGGATGAAGCGGCGGATGCAGGCCCGCGCCTTGCCGGTGGCGACGAAGCGCTCCCATTCCGGCGACGGCGTCGAGGTCTTCGAGGTGATGATCTCGACCTGGTCGCCGTTCTGCAGCAGGTGGCGCAGCGTCACCATCCGGCCGTTGACCCGGGCGCCGACGCAGGTGTCGCCGATCTGGCTGTGCACCGCATAGGCGAAGTCGACCGGCGTCGCGCCCTGCGGCAGGGCGATCACGGCGCCCTTGGGGGTGAAGCAGAACACCTGGTCCTGGAACAGGGCCAGCTTGGTGTGCTCCAGGAACTCCTCGGGCTTCTGCGCCTGGTCGACGATGTCGAGCAGGTCGCGCAGCCAGCGGTACTGGGTGCCGTCCTGGGTCCGCTCATCCTGCTTGTAGGCCCAGTGCGCGGCGACGCCGAGCTCCGCGATCTCCTGCATGTCGCCGGTGCGGATCTGGACCTCGATGCGCTGCCGTATCGGCCCGATCACGGCGGTGTGCAGCGACCGGTAGCCGTTCGGCTTCGGCGTCGAGATGTAGTCCTTGAAACGGCCGGGCAGCGAGGCGTAGCGGCTGTGGATCAGGCCCAGCGCATGGTAGCAGTCGCCCTCGGTCTCGACCACGATCCGGAACGCCATGATGTCGGTCAGCTGCTCGAACGCCATGTTCTTGCGCTGCATCTTGCGCCAGATCGAATAGGGGCGCTTCTCGCGGCCGAGCACGGCGGCCTTGAGCCCGCCCTCCTCCAGCACGCGCTGCAGCTCGGCGATGATTTTCGAGACGACGTCCTGGCTTTCCTCGCGCAGCTGGGTCAGGCGGCGGACGATGCTCTCGCGCGCATCGGGGTGGAGCTGGGCGAAGGCCAGGTCCTCCAGCTCCTCCTGCATGCCGTGCATGCCGATGCGCTCGGCCAGCGGGGCGTAGATCTCCAGCGTCTCGCGCGCGATCCGGCGGCGCTTCTCCTCGTTGTTGAAGGCGCCGAGGGTGCGCATGTTGTGCAGCCGGTCGGCCAGCTTGACCAGCAGCACCCGGATGTCCTTGGACATCGCCAGCACCAGCTTGCGGAAATTCTCCGCCTGCTTGGACTGGTCGCTCTGCAGCTCCAGCTTCGACAGCTTGGTGACGCCGTCGACCAGCTGCGCCGTCTCGCGCCCGAACAGGCCCTCGAGCTCGCTCAGCGTCGCGCCGGTGTCCTCGACCGTGTCGTGCAGCAGGCCGGTGACGATCGAGCCCGTGTCGAGCTTCATGCCGGCAAGGATGCCGGCGACCTCGATCGGATGGACGAAATAGGGATCGCCGGAGGCGCGCTTCTGCGAGCCGTGCGCCTTCATCGAATAGACGTAGGCGCGGTTGATCAGGTCCTCGTCCGCCGACGGATCGTAGGCCTTGACCCGCTCGACCAACTCGTACTGGCGGATCATGCCGCGCCCCGCCACCGATCCATAAACCATTCTCCCGGACGGACGGCCCAGCGCCCGTCCGGACAATATGTTGAACCAGAATCCGCCGCGTTGTGGATCAAATTCGGCGGGCGCGCGACAGCCATGCCCTGGCCTGACAGGTCAAGCCGCATCATCGATCTCCCGACAGGCGGCCTGACACCATGCCGGGCAGTTCCGCTTGGATCAGATGTTGTCTTCGGTGGAGCCGATTTCCAGGTCGCCGCGGCCGTCCTCGTCCTCCTCGGCTTCCTCCTCCGCCTCGTCGTCGGCGACGCCGATGCCGAAGGTGGACTCCTCGTCCGAGCCGACGGCGGCGGCCGGGGCCTGCGGCGCAACGCCGGCCTTGAGCCACTCCTCCTCGCCGGCCATCAGCTCGATGATCTCCTCATCGGCCTCGTCGATCTCGGCCAGCTTCTGATGGCCCTTGACCAGCGCTTCCTCGAGGCTCGCCAGCGGCACCGTCTCGTCGGCGATCTCGCGCAGCGCCACCACCGGGTTCTTGTCGTCGTCGCGGTCGATGGTCAGCGAGGCGCCGGACGAAATGTCGCGGGCGCGCTGGGCCGCCATCAGCACCAGATCGAACCGGTTGGGGATCTTGAGGACGCAATCCTCGACGGTGACGCGAGCCATGGGCTACCGCTCCTGCACGAAAACAGCCACGAAGATAGAATCGTGACAAGATGGATGCAACGCAACGGCTGCATCTTTGTTATACCGAAGGGCGGACCACGTAGCGCAGATGCGGCGGATGCGCAAGCCTCGTCGCGAACCGTTGACCGCTCCTTGCAAAGTGGGTAGCGAACCCAATCTGTCAACCTGTCCCCTGCCGCGAAGGAACGCACATGATATTCTATAAGGAAGAACGGCTCGCAATATTCATTGATGGCGCCAACCTCTATGGCGCGGCCCGTTCCCTTGGCTTCGATATCGATTATCGCCGGTTGCTCGACCTGTTCGCCAAGAAGGGTCGCCTGATCCGCGCCTTCTATTATACGACGCTGATCGAGGATCAGGAATATTCTCCTATCCGCCCGCTGATCGACTGGCTCGACTACAACGGCTACACCATGGTGACCAAGCCGTTGCGCGAGTACACCGACAGCCAGGGCCGCCGCCGGGTCAAGGGCAATGTCGACATCGATCTGGCGATCGACGCGCTGGAGATGGCCGACCGGGCCGACCACATCCTGCTGTTCTCCGGCGACGGCGACTTCAAGCGCCTGGTCGAGGCGATCCAGCGCAAGGGCGTCCGCGTCACCGTGGTCTCGACCATCAAGTCGAGCCCGCCGATGGTGTCGGACGAGCTGCGCCGTCAGGCCGACAACTTCGTCGAGCTGATGGAGCTGTCGCCGCACATCCAGCGCATGAACGCCCCGAACCGCACCCACGCCGCTCCGGCGGTCGAGGGCGATGACGGCAATGTCGAGGAGACGGTGCAGCAGGCGGGCAGCTACGCTCGTTCCGCCTGATGTGGCCCAGGCCGGTTTCCCCGGGAGGGAACCGGCCTGCCGCGATCAGCCGCGGTCGCGCAGGACGCGCGACTTTTCGCGCTGCCAGTCGCGGGCCTTGATGGCCTCGCGCTTGTCATGCGCCTTCTTACCGCGGGCCAGGCCGAGATCGACCTTGGCGAAGCCGCGGGCATTGAAATAGATCGACAGCGGGATCAGGGTCATGCCCTCCCGCTTCACCTTCCCCAACAGCTTGTCCCGTTCCCGCCGGCGCACCAGCAGCTTGCGCGGCCGCTTCAGCTCGTGGTTGAAGCGCTGGGCCGGCCCGTATTCCGGGATATGGGCGTTGAACAGGTACAGCTCGCCCTGCATCTCGCCGGCATAGGCGTCCTGCAGGTTGCCGCGGCCCTCGCGCAGCGACTTCACCTCGGTCCCGACCAGGACGATGCCGGCCTCGACATTCTCGTCGATGAAATAGTCGTGCCGTGCCCGCCGGTTCTGCGCGACGAGGCGACCCGGGGTCTTCGGCTGTGCCATGATTCTCGCTGTGCTCCAGTCAGTTGATCAGGCCGGCGAAGGCCATCGCCGCGCGCACCTCGGCCCGGGTCGCCTCGCCCGGCGGCACCAGCGGCAGCCGGACATGGTCGCCGCCGAGGCCGAGCAGCTTGGCGCCGTACTTCACCGGCCCCGGGCTGGTCTCCAGGAACAGCGCCCGGTGCAGCGGCATCAGCCGGTCGCGCACCGCCTCCATCCGCTTCAGATCGCCCGCGGCCCAGGCGGCGTGCATCTCGGCGCAGAGCCGGGGCGCCACGTTGGCGGTGACCGAGATGCAGCCATGGCCGCCCTGCGCCAGGAATGCCGTGGCAGTGGCATCCTCGCCCGAAAGCTGGCAGAACTCGGGACCGATCCGCAGCCGCGTCGCCAGCGGCCGCACCAGGTCGGCAGTCGCGTCCTTGACCCCGACGATGCGCGGCAGCTCGGCCAGGCGGGCCATGGTGTCGATCGACATGTCGACCACGCTGCGGCCCGGGATGTTGTAGATCACGATCGGCAGATCGACCGCGTCATGGATGGCCCTGTAATGCTGGTAGAGACCTTCCTGCGTCGGCTTGTTGTAGTAGGGCGTGACGACCAGCGCGGCGTCCGCGCCGGCCTTCTGCGCGTGCCGGGTCAGGGAGATCGCCTCCTCGGTCGAGTTCGAGCCGGTGCCGGCGATCACCGGGACCCGGCCCTTTGCCACCTCGACGCAGAGCTCGACCACCCGCTCGTGCTCGGGGTGGCTCAAGGTCGGGGACTCGCCGGTGGTGCCGCAGGGCACCACGCCCTGTGTGCCCTCGCGGATCTGCCAGTCGACGAAGCCCTGGAAGGCTTTGTCGTCCACCCCGCTCTCGGTGAAGGGCGTAATCAGGGCGACGATCGATCCCTTGAACATGGAAGCTTCCGTGGGCGTTGGAATGGTAAACGCAGTGTCATAGCCGCTGTGGTGCGGGCCGGCAAGCAAACGGCGCTGGCCGCCGCCGCGGCGCTGCTGCTGATCAATACCGCGCCGGCCCTGGCCCAGCCGGCCACGCCGGCCGAGATCAAGGCAGCGCAGGCCCTGTTCTTCGCCGTCGACCGCAACGCCTGGGACGTGGTGCGGACGGTCGAGACCCAGATGGCCAGCACCCTGGTCGGCCGGCTGGCGACCTGGGCCGACCTGTCGCGCCCGGACAGCACCGCCGGCTTCGAGGAGCTGGCCGCCTTCGTCGTCCGCAGCCCGGACTGGCCGAACGTCCAGGCCCTGCGCCGCCGCGCCGAGCGGACGATGCCGGACGGGCTGCCGGCCGACGCGGTGGTCGCCTGGTTCGACGCCTTCGCCCCGCTGACCGCCGAGGGCGCGCTGCATTTCGGCACGGCGCTGCAGACGGTCGACCCGATCCGCGCCCGGATCTGGGCCCGCGACACCTGGCGCGGCATCGCCCTGACCGGCGCGCAGGAGACCGAGTTCCTGGGAAGCTTCGGCAATCTGCTGAACGCCGACGACCACTGGGCGCGGCTCGACGCCCTGCTCTGGGCCGAGCGGACGGACGAAGCGCGCCGCATGCTGTCCCGCATCTCCGGCGACCGGCGCCTCGTCGCCGACGCCCGGCTGAAGCTGATGGCGCGCACGCCGGACGCCTCGGCCGCGTTGCGGGCCCTGCCGGCGAAGCTGCTGCAGGATGAGGGCATCCTGTACGAGCGCGCCCGCTGGCGCCGCCGCAACGACGACGAGGCCGGCGCCATCGAGATGCTGGGGCAGCAGCCGAAGACCTCGGCCCATGCCAAGGCCTGGTGGCTGGAGCGGCACATCATCGCCCGCCGGCTGTTCGACGAGCAGTCCTACCGCCGCGCCTACCAGCTGGTCACCGCGCGCGAGCAGAGCGACCCGGTGGACCGCGCCGAGAGGGACTTCCTGGCCGGCTGGCTGGCGCTGCGCTTCCTCGACCGGCCGGACGACGCGGTCGGGCATTTCGAGACGCTGTATGCCGACGTCTCGATGCCGATCAGCCTGGCCCGCGGCGCCTATTGGGCCGGCCGGGCGCATGAGGCCGCCGGCCACAAGCAGAAGGCGGCGGACTGGTACCGGACGGCGGCGAAGCAGCCGCTGACCTTCTATGGCCAGCTCGCCGCCGACAAGCTGGACCAGCCCAGCATCGCCGCCCTGCCGGTGTCGGCGACGCCGAGCACTCAGGCGGTGGATTCCTATGGCGGCGACCTGGCCCGCGCCGCCCGGCTGCTCGACGCCGTCGGCCAGCGCGACCGCGCCGACCTGTTCCTGCGCAAGCTGATGGTCGACGCCGACACGGCGGAGAAGAACCGGCTGCTGGCGACGCTGGCGACCTCGATGCAGTACCCCTTCGTCGCCGTCCGAGCCGGCAAGGCCGCGGCGCGCGAGGGCCTGACAGTGATCGACGCCGCCTATCCGCTGGTGCCGCTGCCGGACGATCTGAGCGGCCTGCCGCCGGCCCTGGTGCTGGGCCTGGCGCGGCAGGAGAGCGAGTTCAACGCCACCGCCGTCTCCAGCGCCGGGGCGATCGGGCTGATGCAGCTTCTCCCTGGCACCGCCCGCGACGTCTCCCGGGCACTCGGCATCGACCACACCACCGGCATGCTCAGCGGCGACCCGGTGCACAATCTCCGCCTCGGCAGCCGCTACCTGGCCGACCTGATCCGGCGCTACGACGGCAACTGGCCGCGGGCGATCGCCGCCTACAACGCCGGCTTCGGCCGGGTCGACACCTGGGCGCCGACGCCGTCGAAGACGCCGGAGCAGGTGGTGGACTGGATCGAATCCATCCCGCTGCCGGAGACGCGCAGCTACGTCCAGCGCGTGCTGGAGAACACGCAAGTCTACCGCCTGCGCCTGGGCGAGGCGCCCAAGGCCGGGGCGCTGGAGGCGGACCTGCTGCGGTGAGGAATGCGGGCTCCGGGCTGCCTTCCCCCGATTGTCGTGCCCGGGCTTGACCCGGGCATCCAGAGGCTGTCGACATTCTCTGGATTGCCGGGTCAAGCCCGGCAATGACAAGAAAGTGGTTCCGTACTTAGTTTAGGTTCGCGCTTTAAATGATTGAGAAAGAACGATGATCGTCTCCGTCACCGATATCGAGGCCGCCGCCGCGCGGTTGCGCGGCCAGGCCGTGCGCACGCCGCTGCTGCGCTCGCCGCTGCTCGACGCCCGGGCCGGGCGCGAGGTGCTGGTCAAGGCCGAGCCGCTGCAGCGCACCGGGTCCTTCAAGTTCCGCGGCGCCTACAACCGCATCGCCATGATCCCGGAGGCCGACCGGGCCCGCGGCGTGGTCGCCTTCTCCAGCGGCAACCACGCCCAGGGCGTGGCGGCGGCGGCCAAGCTGTTCGGCATCAGGGCCACGATCGTGATGCCGGCCGACGCCCCGGCGATCAAGCGGCGCAACACCGAATCCTACGGCGCCACCGTGGTGGCCTATGACCGCTTCGGCGAGGACCGCGAGGTGGTGGCAGCGAAAATCCAGGCCGAGACCGGCGCCACGCTGGTGAAGCCCTATGACGACCCCGGCATCATCGCCGGCCAGGGCACGATCGGCCTGGAGATCGCCGAGCAATGCGCCGAGCTGGGCGTGCGCCCGGACGCGGTGCTGGTCGGCTGCAGCGGCGGCGGCCTGGTCTCCGGCATCTCGGTGGCGGTGAAGGCGCGGCTGCCGGGCACCCGGATCTATGCGGCCGAGCCGGAGGCGCTGGACGACATGCGGCGGTCGCTGGCCGCCGGCGAGCGGGTGAAGAACGATCCCGGGGCCCGGTCGATCTGCGACGCGTTGCAATCCCCCACCCCTGGCGAGATCACCTTCTCAATCGCGCGCGAGACGCTGTCGGGCGGCGTCACCGCTTCGGACGAAGCGGTGCTGCGGGCCATGGCCGTGGCCTTCGACACGCTGAAGCTGGTGATGGAGCCCGGCGGCGCCATCGGCCTGGCGGCGACGCTGGAGCGGCGAATCCCGGACGACATCCGCAGCGTCGTCATCGTCTGCTCCGGCGGCAATGTCGATGCCGCGACCTTCCGCGACGCGCTCGCCACCCTCTGACCCGATGACCGGCCGTCCTGCCTTGTTCGACCGGCTGCAGGGCTGGTGGGAGGGCCGCGCGGAGGGCGGCCGGCCGCCGCATCGCGACGCGCTGAGCCCGGTCGAGATCATGCCGATGCTGCCGCATCTGCTGATGCTCGATCTCTCGGGTCCGGCGCGGGTGCTGTGGGCCGGCACTGCGGTGAAGGAGGCGCTGGGCGGCAATCCGGGCGACCAGCCGCTCGACCGGACGCCGCTGGGCGGGCCGGAGGCCGAGGCCGCGATCGCCCGGATGATCGCCGAAGCCCGGCCGGTCGAGGCCCGGCTCGGCGGCCGGCCGGCGCTGCTGTGCCCGCTGGCCGACGACACCGGCGCGATCGGCGCGGCGCTGGCAGGGCTGGCGCCGCCGGATCCCTGATCCCCTGTCCGAATTTCGCCACAACCACCCGCCACTCTATGGGCAGATCGTCCCATCCAGTCGCGGACGGATCAAATTTTCCTAGAGAGACGACCCGGCCGCTGTAACCGCAAGGTCGTCCCCCGAGCATCGAGTCAGTCCGGGACGCCGTTTTCATCGCTGCATAGTGCGACCCATTGAGGACCACCATGCCCGGATTCCGACGGATCGTTGCGATCCTGCTGCCGCTGCTGGCGCTCTCCCTCCCCGCCTTCGCCGCGGTCCCGAACGGACCGCATCCCCGCATCTGGCTGACGCCGCAGGTCATCGCCAGCTGGCAGGCGGCGCAGTCGGTGCCCGGCAGCCCGGTGGCCCGCGCCATCGCCAAATGCACCGACGCCCGGCTGAATCCCGCCAGCTACACCAGCGGCCAGTACCAGGGCTTCCGCTGGGTCGAGGCGCTGGATTCTTGCCTGGTGGCCCGCGCCGCCACCGGCTCGACCCTGCACCGCGACACCGCGATCAAGTACTGGCAGGCGCTGCTGGACGACGCGGACATCATCGGCGACGCCAACGGGCCGCGCTACCCGAACACGACGGGCCCGGCCACCGCCTTCGGCATCGCCGCGCGCGACGCCGGCTATTCGATGCGCACCAACGGGGCCTGGGGCGCGCTCGGCTATGACTGGCTGTACAACGATCTGAGCCCGGCGCTGCGGGCCAAGGCGGCCACCCGCTTCGCCCAGTGGATCGCCTTCCACCAGGACCCGGACACCTATCAGCGGGCCGAGGCCGGGTCGAACTACCATGCCGGCCACGTGCTGGCGGTCACCCTGCTCGCGATCGGCCACGGCGACGCCATGGACGCCGCCAGCCCGGGCAGCGGCACCGCCCTTTGGAACTACGTCAGCAACACCATGTGGGCCCAGGTGATGGCCGGCGGCATGGGCGCGCGCGAGCCGCTGCCGGGCGGCGACTGGGCCGAGGGCTGGCAGTACGGGCCGCTGTCGGTGCTCTCCTACGCCCTGGCCGGCCGCGCCATGACCGAGCGCGGCGTCGCCCAGCCCTGGATCGCCGCCTGGCTGCACCAGTCGCTCTACCGCTACGTCTACGGGCTGACTCCGAACGACCGGATGTTCGTCGGCGGCGACACCGACGACCCGGAGCCGACGCTGGCGGCCAATCCCCTGCCCCTCTACGCCGTGCTGGCCGGCCCGGCCGCCGCGCTGGACAAGGCCCAGGCCAAGGCCGAGCTCGCCCGGCTGGCCCTGCCGGCGCCGCCGGCCAATGGCGATTTCACCCTGCTGTTCCAGGCGCTGGCAGCGGCCGAGACGGTGACGGCCCAACCGATCGACCGCGCCGCCCTGCCGCCGGGCTGGCTGGCCGCCGGCGCCGGCAATTTCTACGCCCGCAGCGGCTTCGGCCCCGGCGCCGCCTGGATGGTCAGCCAGTGCCGCGGCCTGATCAGCGCGCATCAGCAGCTCAACGCCGGCAACATCGTGCTGTCGCGCGGCGCCGATGCGCTGGTGGTCGACCCGTCGCCCTACGGGTCGCAATCGACCCTGACCGGCAACGCGCCGACCATGAGCCAGCCCCATTTCGCCGCCGACTACCGGCCGAGCCAGGGCAGCTGGGGCGAGGAGAACCCGCCCGACCTGCTGCCGCTATCGCTGTCGACCCGCTTCCTGTTCGCCCGGTCGGCGGTGTCCTCCGGCGTCTCGGCGACGCAATGCACCTATACCGGCCAGTTCCGCTTCCAGGGCAATGCGTCCGAGATCGTGTGGGGGACGCGGCGCGACCTGGTGCTGCTGCCCGGCGCGACCGGCGCCTCGGTGGTGGTGCGCGACCTGGTCCGCACCAACCCGGCGTGGAACCAGACGCCGAATCCGCTGCTGCTGCGCTTCCGCTCGCCCGGGACCTTCGTCCAGGGCCCCGGCGGCGACCGGGCGCGCGTGGTGGTCGGCGGGTCGGCGCTGCTGGTGCGGCGGCTGTCCGGCGCCGCCACGACCGCGGCGGGCGCCGTGCCGGTGGATGATTTCTGCGACGAGCAGGGAACCTGCATCGACGGCCGCTTCCCGGCGGGCGAATGGGCGGTGACGGTGCCCGGGCCGGACCCGGGCGCGATCCACCTGCTCGACGCCGATGCCGGCAGCAGCATCGCGCCGACGGCCTCCGCCATCCGCACCGGCTCGGTCATCCTGACCTCGGTGTTGCGCGAGGGCCGGCAATACTACGTCGCGTCCCACACCATGGTCAGTGGCGTGGTGACCGGCTACGACGCCCCGGCGGTCGCCAGCACCCATATCGTGCTCGACCCGCCCGTCGGCGCCCGGGTCAGCGTCACCGCGACGCTGAACTCGACAGCCCACACCTGCCGCTTCGCCCTGGCTACGGCCAGCGGCACCGCCGGGCTCGCCAGCCAGCCGCTGATCATGCGGGTCGGCCCGACCTGCGCCGTCCAGGAATAGGCCGGAGCCGCCGCATCGCACCGCCTCGCCGACGTTCATCGAACCGTCATCAACCTGAAACAATTCGAACATTACGGATCGGTAAGGTCCGCCCCGGATTCTAAGCCCGCCGCCACGGCAGCCAGCCCAGAGGGGACCGAGATGGACCACGATTCCACCCTGTCGCGCGTTCAGCGCTACGAGCAGCAGGACGACCGCAGCAGCAACCTCTCCGACAATCCGACCATGGGCGACATCGTCAACGCCCGCTTCGGCCGGCGCGGCATGCTGCGCGGCGCCCTGGCCGTCTCGGCGATCAGCGCGGTGGCGGGCCCGGCCGCGTTCCTGTCCAGCCGCCCGGCGCAGGCGCAGGCCGCCGCGGCCTCGCGCTACGTCTTCGAGGAGCTCGAGGCCGGCGTCGACGCCAAGCATCATGTGGCCGAGGGCTACGACGCCGACATCCTGATCCGCTGGGGCGACCCGGTGGTCAAGGGCGCGCCGGCCTTCGACGTGCAGAAGCAGACCGCCGACGCGCAGGAGAAGCAGTTCGGCTACAACAACGACTACATCGGCTACGTGCCGCTGCCGCTGGGCTCCACTGCGAGCGACCACGGCCTGCTGGTGGTGAACCACGAATACACCGACGCCGCGATCATGTTCCCCGGCCTCGCCGACGCGAAGGGCGAGTTCGAGCTGTCGCAGGTGACCAAGGAGCAGGTCGACATCGAGATGGCCGCGCACGGCCAGTCGGTGATCGAGATCAAGCGTGGCGCCGACGGCAAATGGGCCGTGGTGCCCGACAGCACCTATGGCCGCCGCATTACCGCGCTGTCGACCGAGTTCCTGGTCACCGGCCCGGCCGCCGGCCACGACCGGCTGAAGACCAAGGCCGACCCGAGCGGCAGCAAGGTGATCGGCACCATCAACAACTGCGCCGGCGGCACCACCCCTTGGGGCACCACGTTGCATGCCGAGGAGAACTTCAACGGCTATTTCGGCGGCGAGCTGAAGGACGACCATCCGGAGGCCCGCAACTACAAGCGCTATGGGATGGGCGAGGCGGAATACGCCTGGAGCCTGCACCATGACCGCTTCGACCTGGTCAAGGAGCCGAACGAGGCCAACCGCTTCGGCTGGGTGGTCGAGATCGACCCGACCGACCCGACCTCGACCCCGAAGAAGCGCACTGCGCTGGGCCGCTTCAAGCATGAGGGCGCCGAGAGCATCGTCGCCAAGGACGGCCGCGTGGTGTTCTACGCCGGCGACGACCAGCGCTTCGACTACCTGTACAAGTTCGTCACCGCCGGCAAGTTCGACCCGAACAACCGGGCGGCGAATCTGGACCTGATGGACGAGGGCACGCTGTACGTCGCCAGGTTCGACGCCGACGGCAAGCTCGCCTGGATGCCGGTGGTGTTCGGCCAGGGCCCGCTGACCGAGGCCAATGGCTTCAAGAGCCAGGCCGACGTGCTGATCGAGACCCGCCGCGCCGGCGACCTGCTGGGCGCCACCAAGATGGACCGGCCGGAGGACGTGCAGCCGAACCCGGTGAACGGCAAGGTCTACGTCATGCTGACCAACAACGATCGGCGCAAGGCCGAGCAGGTCGACGCCGCCAACCCGCGGCCGGAGAACAGGTTCGGCCATATCGTCGAGATCACGCCGGCGGATGGCGACCACGCCGCCACCGCGGGGACCTGGGACCTGCTGGTGAAGTGCGGCGACCCGGCCGTCGCCGAGGTCGGCGCCACCTTCCACCCGGGCACCAGCAAGAACGGCTGGTTCGGGTCGCCCGACAATTGCGAGATCGACGCCGACGGTCGGCTGTGGGTCTCGACCGACGGCAACAACTTCAAATACAGCGGCCGCGCCGACGGCATCTGGGGGCTGGAGACCGAGGGCGAGGCCCGCGGCACCGGCAAGCTGTTCTTCCGGGTCCCGGTCGGCGCCGAGATGTGCGGCCCGAAGATCACCCCGGACATGACCGCTTTCTTCGTCGCGGTGCAGCATCCGGGCGAAGGCGGCAAGGAGTGGCCGGAATTCGGCCGCCCCAGCACCTTCGCCGACCCGTCGACCCGCTGGCCCGACTTCCAGGACGGTATGCCGCCGCGCCCCTCGGTGGTGGTGATCACCAAGCAGGGCGGCGGCAAGATCGGGGTTTGAGGTTTAGGAAAGTCGCATAACCGTATGATAATCTTATAGATCGCCATTGCGAGCGCAGCGAAGCAATCCAGGGCCGTTTGCTCCAACCCTGGATTGCTTCGTCGGCTTCGCCTCCTCGCAATAACGGCGAGGGTTGTCGGAGACCCGAACCTCCCCTCGCGGGGAGGTTTTTTTGTCGCTTCCCCGCTGTCGATCTTGCGGTGCAGTCGACCCATATCGATAGTGGCGCGGGTTTCGCGAGACGATCGGACCACACGGATCATGAGACGCCTGAACGCGGCCGCCGCGGCCGCCATCATCGCCCTGCTCGGGCTGGTCAGCGCCGCCCGGGCGCAGAGCGACGACCTGTATGTGCTGGGCATCGCCCTGTTCGTCGCCTGCGTCGGCAGCGTCATGCTGCTGATCAAGCAGCATTTCGACGCCCGCGACGAGCGGCCGAGCCGCGCCTTCCTGCCGAGCGAGCCGGAGTCCTGCTTCGTGGTGACCTTCCTGCTCGGGATTCTGGCCGTCATCGGGCTGATCGCGGCGACCTCGCCCGAGCTGTACCGGGTCGGGCTGGGCGTGTTCATCGTCAGCGTCCTCGGCGCCGGCGCGGCCCTGAAACGGGGCTACGACCTGGTCGACCGCGGGCATGCCCGGGACCATGCAGATGCGCATTGAAGCCATGCGTTGCGACGGCCCGCCGCAGCCCCGAACCCGGCATCTGATTGCTTGACAATTTTGCGTTCGCCCCCAAATCCATAGGGCGGCCGGTGATGGTTCGTCCCCCCGACCATCACCAAGATCCTCCGATGGGATCGATTTAGCCGTCAGCCGGGCCGGACGCTCCCTTCCCCTCCGAGCGGATCGGACCCAGGCTTAAGAACGGCCCCGACGCATCCCCCCGCGTCGGGGCCACTTCTTTTTCCGGTTCAGGGTTCAGCCGCAACATATTGGATTTTATCGATTTCGGCAGCAATGCCGATCTCCCTCAAGGACTGGCGACTTTCGAATCTGTCGCTGGCCGGCCGATTTCCTTCGCCAAAGCGATTGACAAGCCCTTCGCAGCGCAACATGGATGCATGACGCAGTTGCAGCATCGCGGCTGCCGCACGGGGATGCACCATGCCGGATACGCGCCCAGCCACGCCTCGGCCGGAGGACCCGCCCCTCGCCCGCGAGCTGACCCAGCTGCTGAAGCGCTACGAGAAGTCCCAGCGCGAGGACCCCTTCGCCAACCCGATCCAGCATCTGGCGCTGGAGCTGTCGCGCCGCCTGGCCGACGGCAAGCTGGGCTATCGCGACATCGAGGAGTTGATCGGCCATCTGACGATCGAGGGCTTCAGCCACCGCGCCGCCCGGCTCGGCCGCTATCTCGGCGAGACCGGGCCCGAGGCCAATGACGCGACGCTGCGCGCCCTGTTCCAGCGCCTGGCGCAGGACGAGGTGGGCAACACCGTGCCCTTCGCCGCCTTCCGCCGCCGGGTCGAAAGCGAGGCCTTCGGCGCCGTCTTCACCGCCCATCCGACCTTCAACCTGTCCGGCGCCCTGATGGCCGACCTGGCGGTGCTGGCGGTCGGCCGCACCGCCGACGGCACGCCACTGACCGAGGAGGCCCGGGCTGCCCTGCTGGCCCGCGCCGCCGCGGTCGAGCACCGGCCGGACGAGGATCTCAGCCTGGCGCGCGAGCACGCTCTGTCGCTCGACGCCATCGCCAATGCCCGCGCCGCGCTCGGCCGCGCCTGGGGCATCCTGCTGGACGTCGCCCGCGACGCCTATCCGGAGGACTGGCGCAGCCTGACGCCGCGGCTGGTCACCCTGGCCTCCTGGGTCGGCTACGACCTCGACGGCCGCTCCGACATCCGCTGGACCGACACGCTGCACAAGCGCCTGCTGGTCCAGGCCGTGCAGCTCGACCACTACCTGTCCGAGGTGCGGGCGATCCGGTCGCAGGTGCCGCGCGGCGCCGCCGACCTGTTGGAGACGCTGGACCTGCTGGAGAGCCGGGTGGCGCTGGCCATTGCCCAGATCCGGGACGAGGTCGCCGCCTTCGCCGTGGCCGATCCGGGCACCGCCGCCGGGCGCGAGCAGATCCGTGTGATCAGCCAGCGCATCCATGCCGGCCAGGCGCTGCGCCTGACCGAATCCGCCAGCCTGATCGCGATCGTCGACCGGGCGCTGGAGCGCACCGACGACCCCGACCTGTCGCGCCGCTTCTGCCTGCTGCGGGCCGAGCTGGCGACGCATGGGCTGGGCGCCGCCCACACCCATGTGCGGATCAACGCCACCCAGGTGCACAACGCCATCCGCAAGGCGGTCGGCATGGTGTCCGACCCGAACGACCCGCGCTACCGGCAATCCTATCTCGACCGGCTGAACGCGCTGCTCGACGCGGTCGAGCCGGTGACGGTGAATTTCGGCTCGCTGCTGTCGGAGCGCACCTCGGTCAAGCGCCTGTTCATGCTGCTGGCGCAGATGCTGAAATACAACGACCGCTCGGCGCCGATCCGCTTCCTGATCGCCGAGAGCGAGAGCGCCCTGACCTGCCTGACCGCGCTGTACTACGCCCGGCTGTTCGGGGTCGACGGCATGGTCGACATCTCGCCGCTGTTCGAGACCGAGAAGGCGCTGGAAAACGGCAGCCGGATCATCGAGCAGCTGCTGGAGAACCCGCATTACCGCGACTACGTCCGCCGCCGCGGCCGGGTCTGCGTCCAGACCGGCTATTCCGACGCCGGGCGCTATCTCGGCCAGACCCCGGCCGGCGCCTCGATCGAGCGGCTGCGCCTCCGGCTGATCCGGGTGGTCGCCAAGGCCGGGCTGCCGGACGTGCAACTGCTGATCTTCGACACCCATGGCGACTCGATCGGCCGCGGCTGCCATCCCGGCGGCATCGCCGACCGCCTGTCCTATGTCGATCCGCCGGCGACCCGGGCCTTCATGGCCAGCCAGGGCGTCGCCTTCAAGCAGGAGGTCAGCTTCCAGGGCGGCGACGGATACCTGTACTTCGCCCATCCCGACATGGCCTATGCCGTGGTCACCCGCATCCTCGAGCACATCCTGGCCGAGGTCGACGGCACCCAGGACGGCAAGGTGGCGGACGACCCGTTCTACGACGAGGCCTCCTACATCCGCGAGTTCTTCACCACGGTGAAGGAGTTCCAGGTCCGGCTGATGCAGAGCCGCGACTACGGCGTGCTGCTGCAGGCGCTAGGCCCGAACCTGCTGTTCCCCTCCGGCAGCCGCGCCACCAAGCGGCAGCACGAGGACCCGAGCGAGCTGGACCACGCCATGCCGTCGCAACTGCGCGCCATCCCGCACAACGCGATCCTGATGCAGCTCGGCCTGCTGGCCAACAGCGTCGGCGGCGCCGGCGCTGCCATCGCCAAGGACCCGGAGCGGTTCCGCGAGCTCTACGCCGCCTCGCCGCGGTTCCGGCAGTTGATCGGCATCGTCACCTACGGCACCTCGGCCAGCAACCCGGCGGCAATGCGGTCCTATATCGACGCGCTCGACCCCGGCTCCTGGATCATCCGCGCCGCCGCCACCGGCGACCGCGAGCTGGCGGACCGGATGGTGGCGCTGTCCGGCCATCTCGAGCCGATGCCGGTGTACGAGCGGCAGAGCCGCGTCTTCCGCGCCCTGCACAAGGATTTCATCCTGCTGCGCGAGGGGCTGGAGAGCGTGGCCGACGAGGCGCCGCATGTCGACGCCGCCAGCCGCGACGCGCTGGCCGTGCTGCACGCGGTGCGGCTGGCGCTGATCCAGGAGATCTTCCTGCTGGCGATGCGGATCCCGGAATTCTCCAGCCGGCACAACCTCACCGTGAAGCAGGTGATCGCCCGCATCCTGCATCTCGACGTGCTGCCGGCGGTGACGTCGCTGGAGGAGATCTTCCCGCTGACCGAGGACACCATCGCCGTGGCCGATTTCGGCGAGGCCGCGAGCTACAGCTCGGATGAGAGCCAGAACTACCAGTTCGAGAACGAGCGGATCTTCCGGCCGATGCGGCAGCTGTACGGCCTGGTGCGCCGGGTCTCGGCCGCGGTGGTGCACCGCACCGGCTTCTTCGGGTAGACAGGCGGGCGAGGGCATCGGTATGATAATATCATACCGGGTGTCTCTAGGAGGCCGCATGTCCGCCACCGAAAAACGCACCTTCAGCCTGCCGGCCGAGCAGGCCGCCTTTATCGACCAGCTTGTTGCCTCGGGCGCCTATGCCACGAGCAGTGAAGTGATCCGTGCTGGCCTGCGCGCTCTCCAGGAGCGCGATGCCGCCGTGGAGCGTTGGCTGCGCGAGGAAGTGGCGCCGGCCTACGACGCCTGGAAGGAGGACCCTTCCAGAGTCATCCCGATCGACAAGGTGTTCGACAGTCTCCGCGCGCATCACGCCGCCCGCCTCAAGGGGGAGGTGTGAAGCGTCGCCGCGTCGTTCTGTTGCCGGAAGCGCAGGCGGACCTGAGATGGATATACGATACCATCGATCATGCCGCGGGCCCGGTCACGGCCATGCGCTATATCGAGCGTATCGAGACCTATTGCCGTGGTTTCGACTACGCCTCGAAACGCGGCACCCTCCGAAACGATCTGCGGCCTGGGCTTCGCATCGTCGGCTTCGAGCGCCGCGTGACCGTGGCCTTTGCTGTGGAAGCCGACGACGTGGTGATTTTCCGCTTGTTCTATGGCGGTGCCAACTGGGAGGCCGAACTGGCCGAGGGTAGCGAGACCTGATCCCTGCCCTTTTTGGTGCGACGCGCCAGGCACCGTCTTCAGGCAGGCGGACCGCGCGCCCGACAGCGTCCCGGCCGCTGCCCCATTCCACCGCCGGCCGCGCTGGTCTAGACAGGAGGCAACAGATCCTCCAGCGGCCGAGATCCGATGACCGATTCCAGCAGCGCCCCGCGCACCATCCGCCTCGCCGACTACCGCCTGCCCGACTTCCTGATCGACACGGTCGACCTGCGCTTCGACCTGCGCGAGGACGGAGCGACGGTGACGTCGCGCCTGACCATGCGGCGCAACCCGGCGACCTCCGACCCCGCGGCGCCGCTGGTGCTGGACGGCCAGGGCCTGAGGCTGACCGGCGTCGCGCTGGACGGCGAGACGCTGGGCGACAACCGCTATTCGGTCGATGCCGAGCACCTGACCCTGCCTGGCCTGCCCCAGTCCTTCACCCTCGAGATCACCACCGAGATCGAGCCGCAGAACAACACCTCGCTGCAGGGGCTCTACACCTCCGGCGGCAATTTCTGCACCCAGTGCGAGGCCGAGGGCTTCCGCCACATTACCTACTATCTCGACCGGCCCGACGTGCTGGCCCGCTACACCACCACCATCGTCGCCGACAAGGCCAAGGTCCCGGTCTTGCTGTCGAACGGGAATCCGGTCGGTGCCGGCGAGGCCGAGGGCGGCCGGCACTGGGCAAAGTGGGAGGATCCGTTCCCCAAGCCGTCCTACCTGTTCGCCCTGGTGGCCGGCGACCTGGTGGCGGTCGAGGACCGCTTCACCACCCGGTCCGGCCGGCCGATCGACCTCAAGATCTTCACCCGCCGCGGCGACGAGACCAAGGTCGGCCACGCCATGCGGTCGCTGAAGGCGTCGATGGCCTGGGACGAGCAGGTCTATGGCTTCGAATACGACCTCGACCTGTTCATGATCGTCGCCGTCTCCGACTTCAACATGGGGGCGATGGAGAACAAGGGCCTGAACATCTTCAACACGGCCCTGGTCCTGGCCAGCCGCGAGACCGCCACCGACGGCGACTTCCAGCGCGTCGAATCCGTGGTGGCGCACGAGTATTTCCACAACTGGACCGGCAACCGCATCACCTGCCGCGACTGGTTCCAGCTGTCGCTGAAGGAAGGCCTGACCGTCTTCCGCGACCAGGAGTTCTCGGCCGACACGAACAGCCGGCCGGTGCAGCGCATCGGCGATGTCCGCCGCCTGCGCGCCATCCAGTTCCCGGAGGATGCCGGCCCGATCGCCCATCCGATCCGGCCGGAGAGCTATATCGAGATCAACAACTTCTACACGCCGACGGTCTATGAAAAGGGGGCGGAGGTCATCCGCATGATCCACACCCTGCTCGGGCCGGAGGGGTACCGCAAGGGCATCGACCTCTATGTCGAGCGTCATGACGGCGAGGCCGCGACCTGCGAGAACTTCGTCGCGGCGATGGAGGATGCCAGCGGCGTCGACCTGACGCTGTTCCGCCGCTGGTACTCCCAGGCCGGCACGCCGGAGATCAAGGTCGAGGAGGAGTGGGACGCCGGCCGCTACAGCCTGACCCTGGCGCAGTCGACCGCGCCGACGCCGGGCCAGCCGGACAAGCAGCCGCTGCACATCCCGGTGGCGCTCGGCCTGCTCGATGCGCAAGGCCGCGACCTGCCGGTGCGCTTGGCCGGCGAGGCCGAGGCCGCGCCCGGCACCCGGATCCTGTCGCTGACCGAGGCGCGCCAGCGCTTCGTGTTCGAGGGGCTGGCCGAGCGGCCGGTGCCGTCGCTGTTCCGCGGCTTTTCCGCCCCGATCAAGCTGGCGCCGCAGCCGCGCGAGCGGCTGGCCTTCCTGTTCGCCCATGACAGCGACCCGTTCAACCGCTGGGAGGCCGGCCAGCAGCTGGCGGCCCAGCTGCTGCTGGAGGGCGTCGCCGCCCGCAAGGCCGGGCGCGCCTGGCGGCTGGATTCGGATTTCGTTGCCGCCGTCGGCCGGTTGCTGGACGATCCGGCGCTCGACGCCGCCTTCGTCGCCGAGGCGATGGCGCTGCCGAGCGAATCCTTCCTCGCCGACCAGATGGCGCTGATCGACGTCGAGGGCATCCATGCGGTGCGCGAGGCGGCGCGGCTGGCCATCGCCACGGCGCTGCGCGACCGGCTACTGGCCGTCTATCAGGCCAATGACGACCGCGGACCGTTCGACGTCTCGGCCGCCGCGGTCGGCCGGCGGGCGCTGAAGAACGTCTGCCTGGCCGCCCTCGGGCTGCTGCAGGGCGACGCCGAGGCCACCGGACTGGTCCTGGCCCAGACCCGGACCGGCGGCACCATGACCGACGTGCTGGCGGCGCTGACCGTGCTGCGCGACCGCGACATCCCGGAGCGCAAGCAGGCGCTGGAGGCATTCTACGCCCAATGGCAGGACGAACCGCTGGTGGTCGACAAGTGGTTCGCGCTGCAGGCGACCTCCGCTTTGCCCGGCACGCTCGACGCGGTCAAGGCGCTGACCCGGCACCCGGCCTTCACCCTGCGCAACCCGAACCGGGCGCGGGCGCTGATCTCCAGCCTAGCGATGGGCAACCCGCTGCATTTCCACGCCGCGGACGGCTCCGGCTATGCCTTCCTGGCCGACCAGGTGCTGGCGCTGAACGGGCCGAACCCGCAGCTGGCGGCGCGCATCCTGGTGCCGCTCGGCCGCTGGCAGCGGCACGAGCCCGGCCGCCGGGCGGCGATGCAGGCCGAGTTGGACCGCATCCTGGCGGCGCCCGACCTGTCGCGCGACGTCTACGAGATCGCGGCGAAGAGCCGGGCGTAAGGCGGCACGAGACCGGGTTCGCTGCCGGCGAATCCGACCCGTGTCGAAGCGTTGCAGATGAAACCTCGGCCGGATTTCGGCCGAAGGAACAGGGGGAGGACGATCCGGATGACGCTATGGTCTGAGAGCCATTCCACGGCCTCGGTGCGAAACAGCTGCTTCATTTCGTGCCGTTGACCGGACCGGGCTGGCGCCTTACCTCGCCTGCAGTCTCTGGAGCACCGATCCCTTGGCCCCCATCCCGCCCCGCCCTTCCTCGACCGGCCCGATCGATGACCGCGCCGCCGGCCGCTGGCTGAAGCGGCAGGCCGGGCTGGCGCGCCGGCCGATCGGCCTGACCGCGGCGGCCGGGATCGCCCAGGGCCTGTGCGGCGTCGCCCAGGCCGGGCTGATCGCCTGGATCCTGCAGCGCGCGGTGATGGAGGGGGCGGCGCTGTCCGACCTCTGGCCGCTCTTCGCCGCGCTGCTGGCCGCGGCGCTGCTGCGGGCCGGCGCCGCCTGGACCTGGGAGGCGCTGGGCGCCGTGGCGGCGACGCGGGTGAAGACCCGGCTGCGGCGGCAGATCCTGGACCGCGTCCACGCCCTGGGACCCGCCTGGCGGGCGGAGCGGCAGACCGGCGACCTGGCGGTCACGCTGATCGAGCGGATCGAGGCGCTGGACGGTTACTACGCCCGCTTCCTGCCGCAGAGCCGGGTGGCGATGGTGCTGCCGATCCTGATCCTGGCCGCGGTCTATCCGATCGACTGGGTGTCCGGCGTGATCCTGACCATCGCCGGGCCCTTCGTGCCGCTGATGATGGCGCTGATCGGCATGAAGGCGGCCGATGAGAGCCGCAAGCAGTTCCGCGTCCTGGCGCGGATGAGCGCCTATTTCCTCGACCGGCTGCAGGGGCTGGCAACGCTGCGGCTGTTCGGCCGGGCGGAGGCGGAGGTCGAGGGCATCGCCCTGGCCGCCGACGCCTTCCGCGACCGCACCATGCGGGTGCTGCGCATCGCCTTCCTGTCCTCGGCCAGCCTGGAGTTCTTCGCCTCGGTCGCGGTCGCCGTCGTCGCCACCTATGTCGGGCTCGGCCTGCTCGGCCATATCGGCTGGGGCACAGCGCCGACCCTGACCCTGTTCAGCGGCCTGTTCGTGCTGCTGATGGCGCCGGACTTCTTCCAGCCGCTGCGGCTGCTGGCCGCCTATTACCACGACCGGGTGGCCGCGATCGGCGCCGCCGAGGGCCTGGCCGAGGTGCTGGACACGCCGGACGAGGCGCCCTCCGGCGGCCGGCCGATGCCGGAGGGCGAGCTCGACATCGTGTTCGAGAACGTCTCGGTCGCCTTCGACGGCGGCGCCCGCAGCGCCGTGCGTGGCGTCAGCCTGCGGATCGCGCCGGGCGACCACGTCGCGCTGGTGGGCA
>NZ_JBQJIK010000170.1:0-2414 GCF_052078665.1 Inquilinus sp. CA228
CATCAGGGCGGGACTGGCTAGGGCGCTGCCGTCGGACGGACCGCGCTCGCCCCCTCCCCCGAAATCGCGGGGCGATTTCGACCACTCCCCAAGGAGAGGTGAATAGGGCCGCGGCTCTGTTCCCCTCTCCTCGGGGAGAGGGAGGGGCCCGGCGCCGCAGGCGACGGGAGGGTGAGGGGGATGGCCGCCGAAGCCATCACCCCACTCCACCTTTGGAGCGGGTGCCAAGCGGATCGGGGGTCAGAGCTTTGCCCTCAAGTGCGCCGAGCCAGTCCAGCGCCGCCCGTAGCCGAACCACCTCGCCCACCACCACCACGGCCGGCGCCTCCATGCCCTGGGCCACGACATCCTCCGCCGCCTTGGCCAGCGTGGTCTCCAGCACCCGCTGCTGCGGTGTCGTCGCCCGGCTGATCACCGCCACCGGCTCGGCCGGCGACCGGCCGCCCTCGATCAGATGGGCCGCGATCCGGCCGATGTGCTTGATCGCCATGTAGACCACGATCACCGGCGAGCCGCGGGCGATCGCGTCCCAGGCGACCCCGGCGGTGACGTCGCCGGTGGCGTCGTGGCCGGTCAGGAAGGTGACGGCGTGGTTGGTGTCGCGATGAGTCACCGGGATGCCGGCATAGGCCGGGCCGCCGACGCCCGCGGTGATGCCGGGGACGATGCGGAACGGGATGCCGGCGTCGACCAGGGCCAGCCCCTCCTCCCCGCCCCGGCCGAAGACGAACGGGTCGCCGCCCTTCAGCCGCAGCACCCGCTTGCCGGCCCGGGCCAGCTGGATCAGCTTCGCCGTGATGTCGGGCTGCTTCGGCGAGGGCTTGCCGCCACGCTTGCCGGCGAATTCCAGCGCGGCGCCGGGAGCGGCCAAACCGATGATGGCGTCGGACACCAGCGCGTCATAGACCACGACATCGGCCGAGCGCAGCGCGTGCAGCGCGTGCAGGGTCAGCAGGCCGGGATCGCCGGGGCCGGCGCCGACCAACCAGACCCAGCCGGGCTGGAATTCCGGAAAGGACAGAGGGAGATCAACCATCACGGCCACCTTAGAAGCCATGCGCCGCGGCGGCTAGGCAGCCCGCGACGCATCCTGTATCGAAACCCATCATGGCTCGCAAACCAGCCCAATCGCCCGAAGGGGGGCCGCTGCGGCGCGGCTGGACCACCGGCGCCTGCGCCACCGCCGCGACCGCCGCCGCCTATACCGCGCTGCTGACCGGCCGCTTCCCGGACCCGGTGACGATCACCCTGCCGCGCGGCGAGACGCCGGCCTTCGCCCTGGCGCTGGAGGGCCACGGACCCGGCTGGGCTCGCGCCGGCATCATCAAGGACGCCGGCGACGACCCGGACGTGACCCATGGTGCTCTGGTGATCGCCGAGGTGCGGCGCGGCGCGGCCGGCGTGCGCTTCCAGGCCGGGCCGGGGGTCGGCACCGTCACCCTGCCCGGCCTGCCGGTGCCGCCCGGCGAGCCGGCGATCAACCCGGTGCCGCGGCGGATGATGACCGAGGTCGTGGCGCGGATCGCGGCCGAGCACGGCGATGCCGGCGATGTGGTGATCGAGATCTCGATCCCGGACGGCGAGCGGCTGGCGCAAAAAACCTGGAACCCGCGGCTCGGCATCGTCGGCGGCCTGTCGGTGCTGGGCACCACCGGCGTGGTCGTGCCGTTCTCCTGCTCCGCCTGGATTCACTCGATCCATCGCGGCATCGACGTCGCCCGGGCGCTGGGCCTGCCCCATGTCGCCGGCTGCACCGGGTCGACCTCCGAGGCCGCGGTGGTGGCGCGCCACGGCCTGCCGGACATGGCGCTGCTCGACATGGGCGACTTCGCCGGCGGGCTGCTGAAGTACCTGAAGGCGCATCCGATTCCGCGCCTGACCATCGGCGGCGGCTTCGGCAAGCTGACCAAGCTGGCGCAGGGCTTTCTCGACCTCCATTCCGGCCGCAGCGAGGTCGATTTCGACTGGCTGGCCGACCGGTTGGCCGATTCCGGCGCCCCGGCCGGGATGGTCGAGCAGGCACGGCGCGCCAACACGGCCAAGCAGGTGCTGGACCTGGCCTCGAGCATCGCGCTGGCCGACCTGGTGGCGCGGCGAGCCCAGGCGACGGCGCAGGCTGTGGTCGAGGGCAGCGGCGTCGCGGTCGAGATCCTGGTGTTCGACCGCCAAGGCGGGCTGGTGGGGGCCGCCCATGGCTGGTAGGCGCCTCCTGATCCTCGGCGGCACCGGCGAGGCGGCGGCGCTGGCCCGGGCCCTGGCCGAGGCCGGAGAGTGGGAGGTCACCACCTCGCTGGCCGGGCGGACGCGGGAGCCGGCGGCGCTGCCCGGCGCGGCGCGGATCGGCGGCTTCGGCGGCGCCGACGGGCTGGCGGCGTATCTGCGGGACGAGCGGATCGACCGGGTGGTCGACGCCA
>NZ_JBQJIK010000171.1:0-2249 GCF_052078665.1 Inquilinus sp. CA228
TCCGACCCCGGCCTGGCCGCCGACACCTGCGTGATGGTGACGAAATACGGCCATGTCGAGCTGGGCATCGACGCCCAGCTGCGCGCCCTGCGCGACGCGCTGCGCCGCACCCGCCCGGGCGAGACGGCGCCATGAGCCCGGACACCCTGCCCCGTCCGATCCCCGGCCTGCAGCTGCGGACCGACCCGCTGCAGGCGCTGCGCCGGCGGCTGGAGGAAGCCGATCCGCGCCCGGTCAAGGGCCGGGTGGTCAAGGCGATCGGCGTCACCGTCCATGCCGAGATCAACGACGCGCGCCTGGGCGAGATCTGCGAGCTGCGCGACCCGCAGACCGGCCACAGCATCCTGGCCGAGGTGGTCGGGCTGGTCGACGGCGCCGCGGTGCTGACCCCGATCGGCAGCCTGCAGGGCCTGTCGACCCGGACCGAGGCGATCCCCACAGGCCGCGCCCTGCGGCTCGGCGTCGGCCCCGCTTTGCTGGGCCGGGTGCTGGACAGCCTCGGCCGGCCGCTCGACACCGCCCAGCGCGGGCCGCTCGACACCGACTGCACTTATCCGCTGCACGCCGAGGCGCCGCCGGCGCTGCTGCGGCCGCTGATCACCCGGCCGATGCCGCTGGGCATCCGCGCCATCGACGGCCTCTTGACCTGCGGCGAGGGCCAGCGCATCGGCATCTACGGATCGCCCGGCACCGGCAAGTCCTCGCTGCTGGCCCAGATCGTCAAGGGCGCCGACGCCGACGCCATCGTCATCGGCCTGATCGGCGAGCGCGGCCGCGAGGTGCGCGAGTTCATCGACCGCCATCTCGGGCCGCAGGCGCTGCGCCGGGCGGTGATCGTCACCGCCACCTCCGACCGGCCGGCGATCGAGCGCGTCAAGGCGGCCTTCGTCGCCACCGCCATTGCCGAGTATTTCCGCGACCAGGGCATGCGCGTCGCCCTGCTGATGGACAGCATCACCCGCTTCGCCCGCGCCGTGCGCGAGATCGGCCTGGCCGCCGGCGAGCCGCCGACCCGGCGCGGCTTCCCGCCCTCCTTCTTCGCCATGCTGCCGCGCCTGCTGGAGCGCGCCGGCCCGGCGGCGACGGGCTCGATCACCGGCTTCTACACCGTGCTGGTCGAGGGCGACGCCGAGACCGACCCGATCGCCGACGAGACCCGGGGCCTGCTGGACGGCCACGTCGTGCTGTCGCAGGCCCTGGCCAGCGCCGGCCACTTCCCGGCGATCGACGTGCTGGCCAGCCGCAGCCGCGTGATGGACGCAGTGATCGACACCGGGCACCGCCGCGCCGCGGTGCAGATGCGCCGGCTGATGGCCAAGCATGCCGATATCGAGCTGCTGCTGCAGGTCGGCGAGTACCGGGCCGGCGCCGACACGCTGGCCGACGAGGCGGTGGCCAAGATCGGCGACATCCGGCGCTTCCTGCAGCAGGATTTCGAGGAGGCGACGCCCTTCGCCCAGACCCGCGAGCAGCTGGAGCGGCTGAGCCGATGAGCAAACCCGATGCTCTCGACAAGCTCCGCCGCCTGCGGCGCGACCGGGAAAAGCTGGCGGCCGAGAGCCTGGGCCGCGAGCGCGCCGCCCTGACCGCCGCCGAGGCGCGGGAGCAGCAGGCCGAGGCCGACCGCGCCGCCTATGAGGATCACCGCACCGCGCAGGAAAGCCGGCTCTATGCCGCGGCGCTGGAGAAGCCGGTCCTGGTCGACACGCTGGAGCGGCTGGGCGACCGGGTGTCGGAGCTCGCCGCCGGGTCCCGGCGTCAGGATGCCGCGGTGCGGGAGCGGCGGGCGGAGACCAGCCAGGCCGAGACGGATACCGATGCGGCGCGCGAGGCCTGGCGGCAGCGGCGGCGGGATGCCGACCGGCTGGACCGGCTGGGCGAGCGCCGCGGCACCGCCCGGCGCAAGGCCGCCGAGATCCGCGACGACGTCGCCGCTGAGGACGAGGCCAGCCTGACCCCGCCCGGCCCATCCGGAGGCCGGCCATGACCGCCGCCGCGCCGCGGATCCGCGCGGCGGATCCCTTGGCCTCAGATCCCGCCATACGCGCCTACGACCCGCCGCGGCTGACCATAGAGCAGGCCGGCGACGCCAACGCCGTCGCCCGGCGCTGCGCGCCCGTGCCGGTCCGGATCGGCGGGCTGGAGATCGAGGCGCCGCTCGCCATCACCCCCACCCTCGCCGCGCCCGACGCCGACGGCACCGCGATCACCCTGCGTCTCGGCCCGGGACGCCTGGCGCTGCTGGTGCC
>NZ_JBQJIK010000172.1:0-2051 GCF_052078665.1 Inquilinus sp. CA228
ATGAACATCCACGAATATCAGGCGAAGGGGCTGCTGGGGCGCTATGGCGTTCCGGTGCCGCGCGGCGGGGTGGCGTACACGCCGGAGGAGGCGGTGCGCGTGGCGGAGGGTCTCGGCGGCGCGGTTTTTGTCGTCAAGGCGCAGATCCATGCGGGCGGCCGCGGCAAGGGCCACTTCCAGGAGGATCCGCAGGGCAAGGGCGGCGTCCGGGTGGTGAAGTCGACGGCGGATGTCGCGGCGGCGGCCGAGGCGATGCTGGGCCGGACGCTGGTGACGGTGCAGACCGGGCCGGCGGGCAAGGAGGTCGGCCGGATCTATGTCGAGGAAGGCTGCGACATCGCCCGCGAGCTGTATCTGTCGCTGCTGGTCGACCGCAAGAGCGGCCGGGTGACGATCATCGCCTCGACCGAGGGCGGCATGGCGATCGAGGAGGTGGCGGAGGCCACGCCGGAGAAGATCCAGACCATCGCGGTCGACCCGGCCACCGGCCTGTCGGATTTCCACGCCCGGAAGGTCGCCTTCGGCCTCGGGCTGGAGGGCAAGCAGGTGAATGCGGCGGTCGGCTTCCTGAAGGCGCTGTACAAGGCCTTCAACGATCTCGACGCCTCGATGGTGGAGATCAACCCGCTGGTGGTGACCGGGGCCGGGCAGCTGATCGCGCTCGACGCCAAGATGGGCTTCGACGACAACGCCCTGTTCCGGCACAAGGAGGTCGAGGAGCTGCGCGACGAGAGCGAGCAGGACCCGACCGAGACCGAGGCGGAGAAGGCCTCGCTGAACTACGTCAAGCTGGACGGCAACATCGGCTGCATGGTCAACGGCGCCGGCCTGGCCATGGCGACCATGGACATCATCAAGCTGGAGGGCGGCGAGCCGGCCAACTTCCTGGATGTCGGCGGCGGCGCCACGCGCGAGCGGGTGACCACGGCGTTCAAGCTGATCCTGTCGGACCCGAATGTCGAAGGCATCCTGGTCAACATCTTCGGCGGCATCATGCGCTGCGACGTGATCGCCGAGGGCGTGGTCGAGGCCGCGCGCGAGGTGTCGCTGCACGTGCCCTTGGTGGTGCGGCTGGAAGGCACCAATGTCGAGCGCGGCAAGCAGATCCTGGCCGAGAGCGGGCTGCCGATCCTGTCGGCCGACGACCTCGGCGACGCCGCAGTGAAGATCGTCCGTGCCGTGAAGGAGGCCGCGTGATGGCCGTTCTCGTCGACAAGAACACCAAGGTGCTGTGCCAGGGCTTCACCGGGGCCCAGGGCACCTTCCACTCCGAGCAGGCGATCGCCTACGGCACCCGCATGGTCGGCGGCGTCACCCCGGGCAAGGGCGGCACCCGCCACCTCGACCTGCCGGTGTTCGACACCGTGGCCCAGGCGGTGGACCAGACCGGCGCCAATGCCAGCGTGATCTACGTGCCGCCGCCGTTTGCCGCCGACGCGATCCTGGAGGCGATCGACGCCGGGATCCCGCTGGTGGTGTGCATCACCGAGGGCATCCCGGTCCTGGACATGGTCAAGGTCAAGCGCGCCCTGGCCGGCTCGGCCACCCGTCTGATCGGGCCGAACTGCCCGGGCGTGATCACGCCGGGCGAGTGCAAGATCGGCATCATGCCCGGCCACATCCACCGGCGCGGCAAGATCGGCATCGTCAGCCGGTCGGGCACGCTGACCTATGAGGCGGTGGCGCAGACCACGGCGGCGGGCCTGGGCCAGACCACCTGCATCGGCATCGGCGGCGACCCGGTGAACGGGACCAGCTTCGTCGACGCGCTGGAGCTGTTCCTGGGCGACCCGGAGACCGAGGGCATCATCATGATCGGCGAGATCGGCGGCGACGCCGAGGTGATGGGGGCGGAGTTCCTGAAGGCCTCGGGCACGACCAAGCCGGTGGTCGGCTTCATCGCCGGCCGCACCGCGCCGCCGGGCCGCCGCATGGGCCATGCCGGCGCCGTGATCTCCGGCGGCCATGACACCGCCGACCACAAGATCGAGGCGCTGAAGGCCGCCGGCATCGCCGTCGCCGACTCCCCGGCATCGCTCGGCAAGACCATG
>NZ_JBQJIK010000173.1:0-2013 GCF_052078665.1 Inquilinus sp. CA228
ACGCACCGCTTCGACGATGCCGGCGGCTCGGTCGAGAATTCGGTGTCGTAGCCGCCGGCATCGTCGAAGCGGTGCGTCGTGCAGGTCACGATGCAGCGCCCGTCGACGCTGCCGCCGACCCCGTCGAGCCGCAGCGGCCGGCCGGGCCGGATGCGTGGGTCGCCCTCGGCCTCGCCTTCGACCACGACTTCGCGTGCGACCGCCCGGTCGATATCGGCCTGCGCCAATGCCCGGGCCTCGTCCGCATCGGCGGCCAGGCGGTTGACCAGGATGCGTTCGCCGAAGCCCTCGAAGGCGGCGAGGCCGATGCCGCGCAGCTCCATCTCGTCCTGGCGGGCCAGGGTCGCCGCCGCCGCCACGCCGGCCATCCGCGAGATGTCCCAGCCTTCCGTCCGGGCGCTGCGGCGCAGCGCTTCGGCGCTGGTCGTGGCGCGCACCGACAGCAGGTCGCGTCCGAGCCGGAGATCGATCTCCTCGCCCTCCCCGGCCAGGGTGATGAGCCGAAGCGTGCCGTCGTCGAGGGTGAGGTAGAGCCCGGCGTCCAGCGCCAGGTCGGCGAGGAAGTCGAAATCGCTCTGGTCGTGCTGGATCAGCCGGCTGCGGCGGGGGCCGTCGGCGGCTCCGTCCGAGGCCAGGCCGAGATCGCCCGCGGCCTCGCGCAGCAGATCGGCCACCGAGGCATCGGCCCAGCCGCGCACCCGCTGGCGCTTGCGCAGCCGGTGCAGCCGATCATAGGCGCGGAGGCGCAGGACGCGGCCATGGGCGGCGTCGCGCTGCAGCTCGATGACGGTGACCTCGCCGTCGAACAACGGCCGCGTGTCCGCCGACAGCGCCAGCGTCATGCCGATGGCGCAGCCGTCGATCAGCTCGCCCGGCGGATCGGCGAAGACGAGGTCGGCCAGGCTCGGCGCACTCAGCACCTGCCGGACGAGAACGGTGGTGACGCAGCGAGCCGATTCTTCCGGCAGCGTCGTGCCGTCCAGGGTGACCCGCAGCGCGGGCGGGGCGAGTGAGATGGTCATGGCCGCCCCGTCAGACTGCTGATCGGCGGCAGCGACAGCCGCAGCATGTCGTAGGCGCGGAGCAGGTCGTCGAGGCCGTTGTATTCGGCCAGCGGACGGGCCAGGTCCGGGTTGCCGTAGCGGTCGGCGGCGATCTGGTCGAGCCGCAGCATCAGCAGGCCGTCCTGGTCGGCCGGGATCTCGAGCACGGCGTCATGCAGCCGCTCGTGCTGGTCCTCGGGCCCCTGGGTCTCGAATTGCGGCGTGACCGGCTGCCGCGGGACCGGGCGGGACTCGCTCTCCGCCACCCGCCGCAGCCGCAGGCTCAGCCAGGACCGCCCGGGCGCACCATTGGCGTCGAAGCGCTCCAGCCGTTCCGCCACCGCCAGCACCACGCCCAGGATGTTCCAGGACCTGCCCCAGATCAGCCGGAAGAGGGGAGGCGCGCCGTAGCCGTCCGCCCCCTCCCCGTTCTCGGCCAGGTCCCACAGCGGCCGGGTCAGCTCGCGGACATCGGTGGGGCCTGCCGGCACCGGCGGCGTCTGCGCCCCCGTGCCCAGCCGCCCCTCCTGGGCGATCTCAATGTCGAACAGCAGCCGCAGGTCGATCTCGGTGGCGCCGCCGCCGGTGGCGATCAGCGGGTCGTCCGACCGGGCGTGGCCGGTGACGATGCCGCCGGCGCCCCGCCGCGCGCGCAGCCCGGCGACTCGGCGCAGCTCGAGATCCTCCGGGTTCAGGAGGCACGAGATGCGGTCGCCGGTCGGCTCGATCAGGAAGGCTACGCGCTCCACAGCCCGACCTCCTGTTCCTGCCGCAGCCGGTCGAAGCGCGGCGGGTCGACCGGAGCGTCGCCGATCCGCGCCGGCTCGGTCCAGGGCAGCGCCGGCCAGCCGGACCGCGACGGCCGGACCGGCCGCGACGGATCGACCGCCTCGACGCGGCGGGACCGGGTCGGCTCGACCGGATGCTCGGGCCGCCGGCCGGCCGGCGTCAGGGCCGCCCAGCCTTCCGC
>NZ_JBQJIK010000174.1:0-2011 GCF_052078665.1 Inquilinus sp. CA228
CGATCAGCCGGTGCAGGAAATCGAGATCGAACTCGTTGTACTGGACCCAGTAGCTGCGTGCCGGGTATTTGTCGCCATTCATCAGGTTGATGGCGAAGTCGTCGCTGGAGAAGCCGAGCGCCTGTGGGTCTTCGAGCAGCTGGCGAACGACGCCGGCGACGTCGAGATCGCCGTCGGAGCCGAAGCTGCGGCTGTTGCGGGACAGGCCGAGCAGCCAGAGCCGGGGCGTGAGCACGAACTGGTAGCTGTAGTACCCGCCCGCCACCTCCGCCCCTTCGCGAAAGCCGGCGACGATGCCGTGGATCTGCCGCTCGCCGGCGTCCGAGCTGAACGAGAAGGTGGCGGCGCGGGCGACCAGATCCTCGGCCGACAGGGTCTCCGACCGGGAGACGACATCGATGACGAAGCGGTAGGGCCGGCCGAGTTCCTCCTCGCCCTCGAAGCGCACCACCTGGATGACGTCATCCGGCAGGCCCGTCACCGACAGCTCGAAGGCGATCTCAGCCATGGAGCACCGTCCTGGGTGCTAAGAGTCCGAAGCCACTAATGGCAGGATCTGCGCACGATGGAAGATGAACGTTCGTAATCATTCTTCTCGCCTTCCGACGTTTGCATTCGTTGCCGTCGCCGGTTAGTTTAACATCGCGAGCAATAGTGGTTGCGTTGTCCCGGTTCAGACCGATTTGGCTGACTGTTACTCCGTGCTCTCGGATCTCCATTGCAATGGAGGCTATGTCCGGGGTGGTGTGCAGCGCATCGTGGGGATGGATGTTGGCGATCGGCAGGCGCGAGTCCGGCTCCGCGCCGATGGTCCCGAAGCCTTTGCCCCAGTCGCTGTCACCGAAGACGCGCAGGCTCTTGCGCCACTCCCCCATCCCGATGGTCACGTCGAGGCTGGTGACGGATCGCCCGGCCGGAGCGTGGCAGCTGCCGAGCAAGGTGAAGTCCGCGCGCGGCTTGTGCGGGACGATGTCGCCGCCATGGATGGGGCTGTTGCCCTGGCCATCGTCGTGAGACATGAGGCCGCGGGGCTCGGGCTGATCCTCGATCGGCAGGGGCGCGTAGACCCCTCCGGCGACCAAATGGGCCCGCATCGTCGTGATGATGGTGAGAAGATGATCCTCCCTCCGGTAGCGGCCGACGACAGAGCCGGTCTGAAGGGGGGGCGTAGCATTGATGGTCATGCATCCCTCACGCGACTGCTGCTATGGTGTTTGCAGTAAGCGGACCCACAATGATGACTTCTCCTTCCGCCGTGATGGAGGTGGAGACCAGCTCTATCTCCGGCACAACGGCAACTGCATTGGGGGTTGTGACGATGATCTGTTCAGGGGTCGTCTGAATACAGGTCGTCCCGGCAGGATCTCCTATTTGGACTATAGGGCCGAGGATGGTGATTCCCAGCTCCGTGATCCGGAGCACGCTTGTGCCGACCTGCAGGGTAATGTCCGTTGGCCCGACTGCAATCGTCGGTTCGAAGATTGCTGCCTCCAACGCGGGGCGTTCGATCTTCTTGTAGGTGCTGGCGACCGTCGCCGCGACGATGGCCGCTGCCGTCGCTGCCGCCGGCGCGGCGGCGCGCGAGACCACCGCCGCCGCGGTGCTGAAGAAGGCTGGGGGAATGCCATCGATATATGCCGGGCCCAGCGTATCGAGCGTGGCCGTCAACGAGCCCGCCAGGGCGGTGAGTTTCGTCACCTTGGACGTAACCCCTAAGGCCGCGATGTTTTCCGCGACAATGGGGGTGCCGGTGACGGGGCGGGAGCCGATGACGACGGTGCCGGGGGTGAAGAAGGTCTGGCCGAGCGCGTTGAAGGAGCCGCTGGCCCCGAGATTGATATCGCCCTCACCGTTGACGTTGTATGTCTCTTGGCCGGCGCCGTGCTGGTTGATGGTCCAACCCGAGTAGTGCGTGTAGGACGCGGTGGTCGATACAGCGAGGCTCAGGCTGGTGTCGACGGCATAGCGCAACTCGGTGTTGTAGGTGACGCTGGTGCCGAAGCTGGTGCTC
>NZ_JBQJIK010000175.1:0-1924 GCF_052078665.1 Inquilinus sp. CA228
GTGCACTGTCAGAGCGCCGGGAGACCGGCAAGGAGTAGGTGGTGGAAGTCCACTGCGATGAAGGAGTAGCGATCCGCATCGGCCCCGAGCCGTGCGTCGTTGCCCGTGAGGGCAGGGGCGAAGCGTCGGCAGGGGAGAGCATAGGCCAGCCATCGAGCCGCGAAAGGCACAACTTCCGGACGCCGACGCCGTTGACAGGGCGGAAGGCAATATGGACGGGCGCGATATGCGAGCTCCCGTGCGGTCCGGCGTGGTCGCAGACCCTGGCATGTGCAGACGCTCCTTGACCGGGAACCGGGAGGTCCCAGGACCGACCGTCGAGCCTGTTGGCCCGACGGCCCGCATCGGGAAGGCGAGGAGCCGTAGCCGATGATGCACGGGCCTGGGAAGTCAGACCCCGCCATAGTAGCTGTGAAGCCGACGAACAAGGCGGAGCGATCCGCGGCGGAGCCGGTGGAGCCAAGGGCGGGGACCGAGGGGAATGCGGGCCAGCAAAGCACGTGCCGGGCGCAGAACCGGGTGAGCGTGTCCCAGGCGCTGGAGCGCATACGGCAAGCCGCAAGGCAAAGGAAGAAGGAGAAGTTCACCGCGCTCTTCCACCATCTCGGCCTCGACCAACTGACGGCGGCCTTCTTCGATCTGAAGAGGGAGGCCGCCGCCGGCGTGGACGGGCTGACCTGGCAGGCCTACGCGGCAGATCACGAGCACCGTCTCGCCGAGTTGCACGCCCGGGTCCAGCGGGGAGCGTATCGGGCGCAGCCGAGCCGGCGGGTCTTCATTCCCAAGCCGGACGGACGGCAGCGGCCGCTGGCGATCGCCGCCCTGGAAGACAAGGTCGTCCAACGGGCGGCGGCCGCCGTGCTGAACGCGATCTACGAGGAAGACTTCCTCGGGTTCTCGTATGGGTTCCGGCCAGGACGCGGCGCGCATGATGCGATGGACGCGCTCATGGTCGGGATCGGCCGCCGCAAGGTGAACTTCATCCTGGACGCCGACATCCGGAGCTTCTTCGACGAGGTCAGCCAGGACTGGCTGGTCCGCTTCGTCGAGCACCGGGTCGGCGACCGGCGCATTCTCCGCCTGATCCGCAAATGGCTCAGGGCGGGCATCCTGGAAGACGGGGTCGTGACGGTCGGTGACAAGGGGACGGGACAGGGGTCGGTGATCTCACCGCTGCTGGCCAATGTCTACCTGCACTACGTCTTCGACCTGTGGGCCGAGCGCTGGCGACGGCGCGAGGCCGCGGGCGACGTGATCATCGTACGGTATGCCGATGACATCATCGTCGGCTTCGAGCACGAGGCCGAGGCCCGGCGCTTCCTGGGTGCGATGCGCGAGCGGTTGGAGGCGTTCGCACTGTCGCTGCATCCGGACAAGACCCGCCTGATCGAGTTCGGCCGCCATGCGGCGGCGAACCGCGAGCGGCGCGGGTTGGGCAAACCGGAGACCTTCGACTTCCTCGGCTTCACCTTCATCTGCGGGCGATCGCGGGCGGGCCACTTCCTCGTCAAGCGGAAGACCCGGCGCGACCGCATGCGGGCGAAGCTGCAAGCCGTCAAGCAGGGGTTGCGACAGCGCATGCACCAGCCGATCCCGATCCAGGGCAAATGGCTGGGACAGGTCGTCAAAGGCTACTTCAACTATCACGCCGTGCCGACCAACGGTCGGGCGCTGGCCGCGTTCCGCTTCTTCGTCACCGAACTCTGGCAGCGAACGCTTCGGCGGCGCAGTCAGAAGGACGGCATGACCTGGGAGCGGATCTCCCGGCTGGCCAACGACTGGCTTCCCAAACCGCGCATCCTTCACCCCTGGCCGCAAGCTCGCTTCGCCGTCAAACACCCAAGGTAGGAGCCGTATGCCTTAATCGGGCACGTACGGATCTGTGCGGGGGGCGCCCAGCAATGGGCGTCCCTACCGCGATCCG